>JABFRG010001079.1 GCA_013141295.1 Polyangiaceae bacterium | reverse complement strand
ACCAAGGACGGGGTCTCGGGGGTGGTGATCGGCGACGCCGCGCCCGCCTTCCTCGGCAGCACCTGGGCGCCGCCCAAGCGCCTGGGCGACGATCCGGAGATCGCCGCCATGGTGAAGGATCTCGGGAGCCGGTGCTCGTTCGCCCTGGTGGCGCGTCCGTCGGTGTTCGATCCGCGCAAGCCCGACCCGGTAGGGCCTCCGGTGGTCGTGGGATGGGGACGCGATGCGGCGAAGGCCGGCGAGGTGGGCTTCGGGCGGGTGGAGATGACCTACCCGCTGGCGCGGGAGCTGATCCGGCACTTCAGCGGTCTCTGACCCCGCGGAACTGGCACACGCTGGCGGATTGGTTCCGGCGATCGACAGAAAGTGCACGGGGGAGTGATCGCTTCCGTCGCGGCGCTCCACTGTAGCGTGCGGAAACGTGCGTCCGTGGCCCTCCAGCTCCGCTGCCCGGGGGGCCCGCCGGTACCTGCGGTACTTGGGTCTCCTTCTTGCAATTCTGCTAGACTCCTCACCGCTTCGGGCGGATCGCTTCCGCCCCCTCCGTCCCTCTCGCCCTTTGCAGGTTCCCATGCGCCGGCTCATTTGCTTGGTGTTCGTAACGGTTCTCTCGCTCTTCCTGTTCGCCGCGTGCGGCCGATCGGGGCTGGGGGACTACGAGCTCGCCGACGGTGGCCTCGACAGCTCCGTCAAGTGCGGACCGACCACGTGCCCCGGCGGCTGCTGCGACGAGAACGGCACCTGCCGCTCCGGCACCGATCTCGTGCGGTGCGGAACCTTCGGGCGGAGCTGCAGCAACTGTGCGGCCCAGGGCTTCGACACCTGCAACGCCGAGACGAAGTCGTGCGGCAAGACCGTCGCTGGTTGTAACGCACAGACCTGCCCCAACGGCTGCTGCGCGCTCCAGGGCGGTCGCGACGTGTGCCTCTCCGGCTCCGACGACACCGCGTGCGGCGTCGGCGGACGCACCTGCGATCGCTGCTCCGACCGTGGTCAGGCTTGCGACGGCAAGAGCCGCACCTGCGGCGGTACCGCTTGCGATGCCCGCACCTGCCCCAACGGCTGCTGCAGCGGCGCCACCTGCTTCTCCGGTCGCGACCCCAAGCTCTGCGGCGTGAGCGGCGTCCAGTGCGACGATTGCCAGGCCAAGGGCCAGTCGTGTCAGCCGGCCGGACCGGGCCTCGGTGGCAAGTGCACCGGCACGCCCACCTGCTCGCCCGCCAACTGCCCCACTGGCTGCTGCAATGGCAACGCCTGCTTGCCGGGCGCCGATGACACCGCGTGCGGCGGCGGCGGCCTTGCTTGCTCGGTGTGCCCCGCGAACACCCAGTGCAACACCGCCACCCGCAAGTGCGAGCCGAAGCCCGCTTGCGGCCCCGGCAACTGCGCCGGCTGCTGCCTCGGTGACATCTGCGTCCTTCCGGGCGACTCCAACACCGCCTGCGGCAAGGCCGGCCTCGCCTGTGCCAACTGCGCCGGAGCCGGAAAGGTTTGTCAGGCCGGTGCCTGCGTCGACGGCTGCAACGCCACCAGCTGCCCCAGCGGCTGCTGCAAGGGCAACACCTGCCTCACCGGCACCCAGGACAACGCCTGCGGCAAGAGCGGCTCGACGTGTGCAGACTGCACGGGTACCGCGCAGATCTGTAACGGTGGCGCCTGCCAGGCTCCTTGTGGTCCTGCGACCTGCCCCGGTTGCTGCCAGGGCAACACCTGCCAGGCCGGCTTCCTCAACAACCGTTGCGGCTCCGGGGGCGGCGCCTGCAGCGACTGCACCACCGCGGGCCAGACCTGCGACACCAGCCAGCTCCCGCGCATCTGCACCGTGGGCGGCACCTGTCCTTCGGCGTATCCGGCGTGCCCCGGCGGCGTCACCACCGCGCCGCGCACCCCGGCGGTCGTCTGCGGCGGCCAGACCCTGGTGGACGCGCGGGTGGCCTGCACCGGCGGCCCCAACACCACCTCCTGCACCAACTTCTTCCAGTTCCTGAACCTCACCGATCCGGGCTGCGGCGTCTGCCTCTCGGACTTCCGGTTCAACTTCAACGGTGGCGACGGCCGCGGCGTGTACAAGTGCGTCGCGCCCTTCGTCGACGCCGCATGCAACCGCAACACCGGTTGCGCCAGCGACTGCGAGAACACCAGCTGCGCCATGTGCCCGAGCTCGGCGGCGGAGTCCAACTGCCGGTCCACGGTCCGCGGCGGCCAGTGCCAGACCTTCAACACGCAGACCACCTGCGCCACCACGGCGCTCCTAGGTACCGCGTCCTTCTGCAACCCGGCGACCTACGGCGGCAACTTCGGCACCTGGCTCGAAGGTGTCGGCGGCCGCTACTGCAACACGCCCTGACCGCGGCTGCGGTCGCAACTGCCATGGGTCGTGCTCTCGTCACCGGCTTCCCGTCGTTCTTCGCGCGCAAGCTCGTGAGCGAGCTGCTGGAGGACGAGTCGACCTCGGTAGTGGCCCTGGTGCCGGAGCGCGATCGCGAAGGCGCGGAGGAGGCCGCTCAGCTCTCGCGGGATCGCTCCCGCATCGAGATCCTCTCGGGTGAGGTGGGAGCCATCGATTTCGGGCTCTCCGGCGCTCGGTACCTGGCGCTGGCGAACGAGCTCAACGTGGCCCACTACGTTCCGAGCGCGGACCTCGGGGCTTCCCGCGGTACCGACAAGAAGCCGGAGGAAGTGCGGCGCGGGTACATCGCCATGGCGCGCGAGGCCCTGGCCTTCGCCGCGACCGCCTCCGAGGGGCTCGGCTCGAGCGTGCTGCACTCGTCGGTGGACGTGGCGGGCACGTACCGCGGCTTGTTCTCCGAGGGCGATCTCGCCAAGGGCCAGCGGTTCACGAACGCCGGCGCCGAAGGCCGGGCCATCGCCGAGGCCATGTTCCGGCGCAAGATGCCCGACCTGCCGCTGTGCGTGGTGCGGCCGACGGTGGTCATCGGCGACTCGCGCACCGGTGAGTTCGACGAGCTCGACGGGCTCTACTTGCTGATCCTGCTGGTGGTGACGTCGCCGCCGGACTTCACGCTGCCGCTCCCGGGTCGCGGCGATCAGCTGCTCAACCTGGTGCCGGTGGACTACGTCGTACGCGCGGCGCGGCGCATCGGCGAGCTCCCGGAGGCGCGCGGTCGCACCTTTCACCTCGGCGATCCTTCGCCCTGCTCGGCGCTGCGCGTGTTCGAGCTGGTCTCGCAGGTGGTGGGGCGCCGCGGTCCGCGCGGCTTCATTCCCGCGAACCTCACCCGGGCGCTCCTGCGCGCGCCGGGCATCGAGCGCATCGCCCGCAGCCCTCGAGCGTTCCTCGAGGCGCTGGTGCGTGAGGGCACCTACGGCTTCGCCAACACCGAGGCGACCCTCGGCGATTCGCTGCGATGCCCGCCCTTCGAGAGCTACGTGGAAACCCTGGTGCGGCGCGTGGAAGACTCGGTGAAGGCCAAGAACGCGCCGCGCGAGTCCCTCGGCGACGTGGAGGACACGCTCCTGTGAAGAAGGCAGTAGCTCCCATGGTGGGCGATGGCATGGTCATCCGCCGCATCGTCATCCGCGCCGCCGACGTGGTGTTCCTGAAGGGCATCGTCGAAGCGCACGAGGGTATCGCCCAGGTGTTCGCCGAGAACGGCGGCGATCTCACGCTGGCGGCGCCGGCCGATCGCCAGGCCGAGCTGGACCAGCTGGTGGATTCTCTGCTGCTGGAGATCCCCGGTCACCCGCGGCCCTGAGCGGCACGCTCAGAAGTCGCGACGGCCCGGCGGATCGTCGTCGTCTTCGAGGATCGGCGGACGGATGCTGTGGGGCGCGGGATCGAGATCCAGCGCGCTGCCGCGATCCGTCGGGAGCTCCGGCTGCGAGATGGGGCCCGAGCTCGGGGGAATGCTGCCGGGGCCACTGCCGAGGGCGTGCTTCTGATCGAGGAAGCGAAGGGTGCCCGGCCCGCCGGTGCGCTCCAGGACCGCCCGAAGATCGCCCGCCAGCGGCGCCTCGAGGATGAGCCGTTGCCCGGTTGTCGGGTGGTCGACCTCGATGCGCACAGCGTGGAGGAACGGGCGATCGAGCGCGTTCTTCTCTTCGAAGAAGCGATTGGTGGGCGCGTGGCCGTAGCGCGTGTCGCCGAGGATCGGGTGACCGATGGCCGCCATGTGACGGCGCACCTGGTGCGGACGGGACTCGTCGGGAATGACACGCACGATGCTGTGGCCGCTGGAGATGGCCAGGCGGCGGTAGCGGGTACGTGCAGAGTACACGTGACCGTGCTCCCGCAGATCGCGCTGGATGGCGCCCTTCGACGGCGTGATGCCCCTGGCGCCGGCCAGGTAGACCGTGCGGGAGGACTTGAAGGCTCCCTCCCACCGGCTCTGGCTCGCGGGATCGCGCGCGAACACCAGGAGGCCGCTGGCGCCGCCGTCGATGCGGTGCACGGGGACCGCGCGCTCGAGCCCCTCCATGCGCCGAACGCGCGAGAGGAGCGTGTGCGACTCGTCGCCTTCCACCAGATCGTGGCCGCCTTTTTCCACCGCCAGGACCTCGTCGAACTCGCCGAGGACGCGGGGGCTGGGGCTACCGACCCGCCGCAGCACCACCACCGTCTCGACCTCGTCGGTGAGGGGAATCATGTCGAGCGGCCGCACCGAGGTGCCCACGTATCCGAGCCGCGCCAGGTGATCGAGATCCCGCGCGAGGGTCTCGGGATCGCACGAGACGTAGGCGATGGTGGGGGGCGCCAGCTCCGCCAGGTAGCGCCGGGCGTCCGGGCTCATGCCGCGCCGAGGAGGGTTCACCACCGCGCCGTCGAAGCGCTCGTGCTTCTGCGAGAGGCGCTGGAGCGCCGAGGCCACGTCGGAGCACTCGGAGGTGACGCGGACGCCGGCGGCGGCGGCGGCCGCAGTCGCGAAGGCCACCGCGGGCGCAAAGGACTCGACCATGTGAACGGTGGCGCCGCGACCACCCAGCGAGAGCGCGATGGCTCCCGAGCCGCCGTACAGATCGAGGACCCGCGCCGGCGCGCTGCCCACGCCCAGTGCCTCGGCCACCAGCTCGTGCACGCGTCCTGCTTGGGCCCGGTGCGCCTGGACGAAGGAGCCGTAGGTGGCGGTGTGCTCGAAGGAGCCCACGCGATCGCCGATGGCCGCCTTTCCCCAAAGATGATCGGTGGTGCTGCCGAGCACCTGTGGCGACTCACCGTCGTGCACGTTGAGCGCCACGCCGAGGATGTGGGAGCAGGCCGCAGCGAGCTCCGCCGCACGGGCGACGAAGCGGGCGCGTGCGTCGTGGGCGCGCTCCCGGTGCACCACCAAGGTCACCAG
>JABFRG010000174.1 GCA_013141295.1 Polyangiaceae bacterium | reverse complement strand
CCCATGCCCATGAACCGTCCGCTCCCGGCCGCGCGCATCGATGCGCCTGCGGCGCCCAGCGCTCCGCAGATGGGCAGGCCGAGGCCGGCCGTGCGAAAGTCGCAACCCGCTCCTTCGCCCGCGCAGGCCCCGGTGGCCCCCCGCGTGCTCGCGCGGCCGCCTTCGGCACCCGCAACGGCGAAGCAATCGGTGCAGCCTACACGAACGCCGGCGCGCCCGGCCGAGAGCGGCTTCTTCCCGGAGAAGCCCAAGGCGGCGCGCCCGGTGCTGGTGGCGGTCTCGATGGACGAGACCCGCCAGCAGATTCCCGTCATCCCCAACCGCGCGGCGCTCCGCCTGGCCGCTCCGCCGGCGCTGGAGGCCGCGGCCGGCGCAGTGACCGTGCAGTATGCACCCGAATATCGAGACGACTACGAGGTGGACTGCCCCACCGTGAACGCGGCGATCCGGAGACACCCATGATGACCAAGCGCGCGCTCCCCTATATTGCCATCGGATCCGCGGTGCTCTTGGCGCCGCTCATCGGCGTGTTCACTGCGCGGCTCAGCGCCGCGGCCCCCGCGCCTTCGTCGGCCAAAGTCGCCGTCTCCGCGGCGCCGCTCTCCACCTCCACCGCGGCGCCCATGGCCACCGACTTCGTGGGGGTGGTGCTGCCGCCCCAGATGGCCAGCCTCTCGCCGCGCGCCGACGGCAAGGTGCTCGAGACCAAGGTGAAGCTGGGGCAGGCGGTCAAGAAGGGCGACGTCTTGGTGGTGTTCGATCCGCGCGAACGGGAGCACGATCTGGCCATGGCCGAAGCCTCGCTCAAGGCGGCCAAGGCGAGCGCCGGAGCCGCCGGCGCCGATCTCGCGGCGGCCACGCGTCGGGCCTCGCGTCGCAACAGCACCGTCACGGTGGGCGATCAGAAGATCGCCATCGTCTCCGGTGAAGAAGCCGCGCAGTCACGCTTCGAGGCGCAAGGGGCCGCTGCCCGGGCCGCCTCGGCCGCGGCGAACATCGCGGAGCAGAAGGCGAAGGTGGATCAGCTGAAGCTGGCGCTGGAGCAAACGCAGCTGGTGGCGCCTTTCGATGGCGTGGTGACGGGCCTATACTTCGAGCCGGGGATGACCGTCCACGCGGGGGACGCGGCGGCCCGCGTGGTGGGCGGGAAGGGCCTGCGCTTCCGCGCGGCCGTGCCCGAGGACTCGGTGGCGGTGCTCAAGGGCAAGGCGCACGCGCGCATCACCCTCGAGGGCAAGCTGCTCATGGGAAGCATCGAACAGGTGGCGCCGGAGGTGGAGCCAGCTTCGCGCACGTTCCTGGTGGAAGGCCCGGTGGACAACGGCGATGCGGCCTGCGGCGGCGACTGCACGATGCTGGCCGGCCGCGCGGTACGCGTCACGCTTGCGCCCTGAAGCGCCGGTGTCTGCCACCCCCCCGCTTCTTTCGGTTTGCGCCGCAACCGAAGAGGCTCCGTCCCGTCGCTCCTAAGAACCGGCGGGCGAACGCACTCCGTTCCCTTTTCGCGGTCACCACGAAGCGCAGCGAGGGGCTCCTCCGATCTCTGCGACGAACTGGCAGAGGGGGTCCCTCGCTTCGCTCGGGATGACCCCGTGGTTCTTCCGCTACTTGCGCGCTCGCTTCTTGGCGGCGGGCTTCTTGGCGGCGGGCTTCTTGGCGGCGGGCTTCTTCGCCGGCTTGGTTGCTGCCTTCTTCTTGGGGAGCGCGACGTCCACCGGCGGGGCGGGGGTCTCGGGATAGACGCCGACCCACTCTTCCCGGAGCGTGGCGTCGAAGAAGAGAATCCACGTCCGCGCCGGCACCTTCCCGGCGCGCAGCGCAGCGCGGGCTGCGGCAATGCCCTTCTTCGCGTCGTCGAGGGCGAGGCCCACGTAGCTGTAGCGCAATCCGGTGCCGCCGCCGAAAACGCCGCCGGCCTTGGCTTTCGCCAGGGCCTTGCCGAGCGCGATCTCCACCTCTTCGCGGTCCCCGAACTTCATCTGCGAGAGATCGCCGCTGCCGTCGATCTTCACGTAGGCGAAGGTCTCACCGGTGCGCGAGAAGCGCGCCGAGGCGAATCGCGGTCCGCCCTGGGCCGCCTGCCACACGTCGGGCCGCGAGGTCACGAACGTCAAGGCGTCGCCGTGACCGGCGTAGTCGGCCTGCTGCGCCGGCTCGCCGTAGAAGAGCGAGTGCTCGCCGGACGCGATGCCGCGCGCGGGCTTGGCCGGCAGCGTGCGCTGGTACTTGGCGACGGCCTCGGCGACCTTGGTCGCGAGCTTCGCCAGCGGGAAGCGCGGCGGCGCCTTGGTCTTGGTCGCCTTGCCCTTCTTGGAAGGAGCGGCGGGGCGAACGGAAATCTCGCCGATCCAACCATCGAGCATCGCCTCGCCGAGGAGCGTCTCGGTGGTGACGAACGCCGTCGCCGAGGCCACCTCGTCGTCGTCGCCCTTGGCCCCGGCGATGTGGAACACGAGCGCCAACGTCCCCGCTTCGCCGGGCTCGATGGAGACTTCCATGTCGGGCACCGCCGAGAGACCCACACGCGCTTGCAGCGTGGGCGCGAGCATCGGGAGGGGCTCGGCCAGCCGCGCGTCGTAGAGCTCCCAGCCGCGGATCTTCGGCGCGCGGGCGAGCAGCAGGGCAACCAACGGCCGCAGGCTCGCCTCGTGCTCCGGCGTCACCACCAGCCGATGGCCCTTGCCCTTCACCGCCGGGCCGAACTCCCACATGAGCCGCGGGTCCACCGCGCCCAAGTGCTTGTCCATCCATGCCGGGAGGTCCCACTTCGCCTTCTGCGCGAACAGCGCGCCGAGCTGCGGGGTCTTCGCCGCGAACGCCTTCCACCACGCGTCGATCTTGGCGACCTTGGCGGTGTGGGCACGGGCCTCTTGCGTCGCTCCGGCATCCTTCGTTTCGAAAAACCGATATCGCATGGGCGGGAACCATAGTTCATCGCCGGTGGGATCGACCGTGAAACGTGAGATAGTGCGCAGATGATCCGTCGTGTGCTTTGCCTCGTCGCTCTTCCGGTCTTCTCGCTCGTTGCCTGCGGAGGCGCAGCCTCGACCCCGGTCGCGCCGGCGCCCGTCGGAGCGCACGTCGCGCATGCCGTGAAGACCGAGACCGTCGCCTACAAGGAAGGCGAGACCGCCCTCGAGGGCTACCTCGCCTACCCCACGGACGCGGCCGCGGGCGCCAAGCTCCCGGCCATCGTGGTGTTCCACGACTGGATGGGCCTCGGACCAGGAACCAAGCGGCGCGCCGAGCAACTGGCGGAGCTCGGCTACGTGGCGTTCGCCGCCGACGTCTACGGCAAGGGCGTCCATCCGGAGACGCCCGCCGATGCCGGCAAGCTGGCGGGGAAGTACAAGGAAGACCGTCCGCTCATGCGCGCCCGCGCCGACGCGGCGCTCAAGCTCGTGCTGTCTACCGGCCGCGTCGACCCGTCCAAGGCTGTTGCCATGGGATACTGCTTCGGTGGCACCGTGGCCCTCGAGCTCGGCCGCAGCGGCGCCCCGGTGGCGGGCATCGTGACCTTTCATGGCGGCCTCGCGACGCCGCACCCGGAGGACGCGAAGAACATCAAGGGGCGGGTGCTCGCGCTCCACGGCGCCGACGATCCCTTCGTGAAGCCCGACGAGGTGCTCGCCTTCGAAGAGGAGATGCGCCAGGCTCACGTGGACTGGCAGCTCAAGGCCTACGGCGGCGCCGTGCACGCCTTCGCGGTGAAGGAAGCCGGGAGCGATCCCTCCAAGGGGGCGGCCTACAATGCCAAAGCCGACGCTCGCTCTTGGGTCGACTTCCAGGCCTTCTTGAACGAGCTCTTCGCGCAGTAGCCGCCTCCATGCGCATCTTCGTGACCGGAGGCTCGGGTTTCGTGGGCTCTCACCTGGTTCGCCGGTGGTCTCGAGACGGCCACCAGATCACGGTGCTCACGCGTGATCCGGCGCGCAGCCCCGGCCTCGCGGCCTTGCCCGGTGTGTCGCTCCTCGCGGGCGACCTTCGCGACCCTGCGCTGATCGCCGGAGCGCTGCCCGGTCACGACGCAATCGTGCATCATGCACTCATCTGGGGCGCGCCGGAGGACGATCTCGAGCTCGAGGACGTCCGCGCCGGAGCACGCCTGCTGGAGGCCGCCGGCGCCGCGGGCGTCGGGCTCGCGATCTTTACGTCGTCCACCGCGGTGCATCGGCCGTTTCTGGCGGAGATGGACGAGACCTCGCCGGTGCGCCCCGCCGACTACTACGCGGCCACCAAGGCTGCGGGCGAGCTGGTCCTCGGGGCGGTCGCGCGCCAAGCAGGCATTCGCTACCTGGTGGTGCGCCTGGCGCCGGTCATCGGTGAGCCTGCGTTCGTCGGCGCGCCGTTCAAGTGCGACGATCGTTTCGGGGCCATCGCGCAAGCTGCCCGCGCCGGCCGCGACGTGGTGGTGCGGGCCGGCGAAGGCCTCCAGCCCATCGGGGCTGCGCAGGTGGCAGAGGTGTACGCTGCGGCACTCGCGTCGTCCCTCGACGGCGTGACGCTCATCGCTGCGGCCTCCGACTTCATCACCTGGGAGGCGATCGCCCAGCGCACGGTCGCGGCGTGCGGGTCGTCGAGTCAGGTTGTCCTCTCGGACACGCCGCCGGCAAGCACGTACCGCTTCGACGTGGGCAGGCTGGAGCGGACGCTCGGCCTGCGCTTCCTCGCGTCGCCCCTGCTCGAAGCCCACCTCGCCGAGGTAGCGCGTCGCACATAGGTCGGGCCCCGAACCTCGACGGATGCCCCGGCGTATGGAATGAAGAGGAAGCGATGCTCGACCCCACGCACCCCGTCACCGCCTTCTTCGATCACGATCCCGAGCGCGTCCTCGCGTCGCTGCCCGGGCTGGAGCAGTCGAGCGGCGCGGTCACCAGCTTCGACACGCGCGAGCGTCAGGGCGAGTCCCTGCGCGGGATGCGCGACGGCCTGTTCAGCCCCGCGATCTTCGGAGCGCCGGACAGCTTCGGCCACATCGTGACGGCGCCGATCGTGCATCCGTGCGTGCTCGAAGCGCTATCGGGCATCCTCGGGTACGAGACCGCAGACTGGATCGCGATCGCGGAGCACCGCGTGGCGGTCCGCGGCGACGCCCTCGTCCGCGAGGCACGCGACTTCGAGGACGACGACCTCGTCGGCGCCGCAGGAATCGCCGAGGCGCTCCGTCGCGAGAGGCCCGACAGCCCGCTCCTTCGCCTATGCTCGCTAACCAAGGTGCCGGTGCCCCCGCTCGCCGCGCGCCCCACCGTGCGCCTGCCGCTGCCGGAGGCCATCGACGACTGGATCGGACCGGTCAACGAGGCCTACCTCGTGCTCATCGAGCGCGCGGCCCGGGCCCTGCGCATCGTCGAGCTCGACGCTCCGGCGATCATCGTTTGGAGTGAGCTGGGGCTACTCCAGCACGCCTTCGCCGAGGCGTGCCGTCGGGTGCGCCGGGCCGATGCGCGCCTGGTCCCGGCGCTGCGCGCGCCAGCATCGACCGAAGAGGGAGTCCTCGAGCTCGCGTTCGCGGGCGCCGAGCGCCTCGTCGTCCAGCGCACCGACGCGATCCTCGTCGTCGACACCGCGGGCCGCGAGCTCGCGCGTCACCCCCCGTCGGGCTGCACGCTGCGCGGCGTCTTCGACGATCGTTACGCCGTGTTCCAGGGCTTCGAGAGCGAGGCGCAGCCCTACTCCAGGGGCGATGATACGGAGCAGATTTGGGCCCCCGAGTTCCTCGACCGCGGCACACAGAATCTCGTCGGCGCGATTAGCGTCATCGACCTCGAGACCGGGACCTACCTGGAGCAACTCCCGCCGTCCGTGCCGCACACATTCGTCGAGAATGACGAACCGGAGGACCTGTTCATCGGCGAGCGCCGGCTCTTCGTCGGGGGCGATCGCCCGGGCGCGACCGCTTACCGCGCCGGCTTGCGATTCGCCAAGGTCTCCGGCGAAAGCTCCGAGATCATCGACATGCGTACCGGCCTCACGGTGCTCGTGCCCCCCACCGTCTACCCCGACGAAGTGAAGGAGGCCCTCGATCTCGCGAGCGGTGAGGTCGTCGAACACGACTGGGACGATCAGGGCGGCGGCTGGGGAGAGGCGATCGGCTTCGCCGACGGGCGTTGGTTCCTCGTGAGCGACTACGGCATTCTCCACGACCACGGCGGCGCGGAGCAGCTCGCGCTCGTCCCGGTGCCGCGGACCGTGGCGTTCGACGGCGCCTGCCAGCGCCTCGCGGTCGCCCACGGCGGCGACGACATCGTCATCGTCGACCGGGCCGCGCGCACGGTCGTCGCGCGCATCACGCTCACGCCTCCGAGCGAATAGACGCACCGGAGCGGCGCGACCGCGAATGACCGCGCAACCCCGGTCTCGCGGCGCTGCCCGGGGTGTATCTTCTTCCGGGCGACCGTGGGCAAGCTGGAGCGCTCGCTCGGCCTGCGCTTCCTCGCGTCGCCCCTGCTCGAAGCCCACCTCGCAGAAGTGGCGCTGCGCGCGTAGGTCAGGTGCCGAACTGGCTGCCGGGTCGCTCGTCGAGGCAGTCGGGTTGGCCGCGTAGCTCCCAGAGCTTGTCGGGGTCGAAGTGCGGATCGAAGATGGTGCGCCCGCGGTATTTGAACTTCTCGCGCGTCTCGTGCATGACCGCGGTCTGGATGGCCTTCCACGCGGTCTCCACGATCTCGTTCTTGCACATGAAGGGGCTGAGCATCCACTTGCGGCCGGACCAGGCGATCCTCTCTCCGGTGACGTTGTCGATGCCGCTGTCGACGCGAATTTGCAGATAGAGGCGCTCGCCGTCCTGGCCCAGAAAGAACGTCCAGTCCTCGAAGGCGACGAGGGCGAGGATCCCTTGAATCTCGTCTTTGGTCATGTCCGCACGATAGCGCGTTCAGGGTGATTCGCCGATCGACACCGCTGCGCGAGGGGCGAAGGGCAGCACCACCGTCATCCCGGCCTCGGCCATGCCGAACGGGTTGGGATAGCTGTCCATGCCCAGCGCGACCTGCGCGTAGAAGCCCAGCGTGCGCACGGGCTCGATGCGGAGCCCCGCGGTGGCCGCCACCACGAAGAGCGGAATGCGATCGCAGGTGGGGCACCGCGCCGCGTCGTGGGTGCATTGCTCCGGGAGCGCGGCCCCGAGGCCGCCCAGGATCGGACGTAGCCAGCGATCGCGGCGCAGCACCAAGCGATAGCCGAGCGCGAAGAAGCCGAGGCCCACGTCGTCGCCGGTGGGCATGTAACCGCCGCGCACCCACACCTCGTGGGCGCCCGCGAGGCGCAAGCCGGCGCTCAGCATCATGGGCACGTCGTTGGCCACGGGCACGAAGCCGGTGGAGAGCTCCACCAGGAACGCGTGCTCGGCGCTCTGCTCGGCAGCCTTGGCCTCCTGTCCACGCGCGCCAGCGACCGTCAGTAGCGTGGCCAGCGCGAACGCCGCCGCGGCTCTCTTCATGGGCGCGAGCATACCGCATTCACAAGGTCGCGTTCCGGGCGCGAGGTGGGCGCGCCCGCCCCCGCCCTCCGTCGCGCGGCGAAATTGCGGCTCTTTTGCCCCATTTCCCCTGGCATTCGCCTTGCTCGATGGGGACGCATGCGTGAATCCTCTCCTCGGTCGTATCGTCGTCAGGCAGCTGTGGTGGGCCTGGTGGCCATGGGCGCAGCGGCGCTCGCCTCCCAGTCGTCGGCACAGGCTCAACCCTCGAGCGGGCCTTTCGAGGCGGAGCTCACCAAGTCCCTCGGCTTCCGCACCGGTGCAGCCGTGACCTCGCCCTTCGTGCTCCCGAAGCCCGACAATTACCTCGACGCTCCGGCCCGCGTGCGCGTCATCTCGTCCACCGGGACCTTCCTGGCGCCCGGCGCGGTGTGCCTGGTGGAGTACGCGGGCAAGCGTGGCTACCTGCGCTGCGACGACGCGAGCGGGCTCAAAGCGATCGCCGGGCCGCAGCCGGGGACCGTGGTGCCGCCGGTGGCGCCGCCCGCCACGCCGCGGCCGAGGAACGCTTCGAACCGGCAGTTCTGCGAGGGCGAGGCCGAGTGCAAGGCCTTCTGCGCGGCCAACTGCAAGCTCGACGTGCGCGGCTGGGCCGAAGGCACCATGAACTCCACCTGCAGCTTCCCCGCCGATGCCATCACCCGCGCCGGTGGCCCATTGCCGAACGAGCTCGCGCGCATTCCCGCCATGACCTACGTGAAGGCGCGGAGCGACGCCGAGGCCACCACCGAGGTCATCGAGGCCCTTCGCCGGGCCGACGCCTACATCGCGGGCCACCAGTCGACCTGGCCCGCCGGCTACGTGGCGTACGTGAACAACTGCTATCGCCCGCCGGTGGAGGAGGCCACGCGCGAGTGCGACTTCATCATGAAGTCCATTCACCTCGAGAACAAATGGAAGGGCCGTACGCCCACCAGTCCCAAGGAGATCGCCGAGCGCGACGCCAACCTCAAGCTCGCGAGGTTCATCGGCAACCCCAACGACAACCTGGGCCTCACCTGGCCGGGACCGAGCCCCCACAGCCGTGGTCAGGGTTGCGACATCGTGGTGGCCAAGGTGGGCCGCAGCGTCGAGCCCACCACCAGCTGCAAGACCTCGGCGGGCAACGAGCAGCAACGCCTGCACTCCAAGGCGCTCGACGAGGCGCTCACCAACGACGTCGTGCGCGGCGTCCGCCTGAACTACGAGGCGTGGCACTACGAGTTCGGTCGCTACGAGCTGGCCAACAAGAGCTGCCGCTGCGTGGCCCCGGCCTGCAACGAAAAGCACTACCCCACCAATTGCAAGGACGGTTGCTGAGCGCGTTTACTCGAACGGTGACGGCGACGGCTCGCAGAAAGGGTCGCGGGAAGACCCGCTCTGGATGCAGACGTCGCCGGGCGTGCACGTGAGCCGGAACATCGGCTGGGGAAAGCTCGAGTCGGAGGGCAGCGCCTGGCGCCCGCTCTCGCGGCACAGGAGCGCGAGGGGAGGTCGAAGCTCGCTGCTCGCTCCGGAGGCGCGAGCCTCGCCGAGCGAGGAAGGTGCGCTTTCCAGCCGCCGCACGAAGGGCTCCCGGGGAAAGCTGGCCGCCACCTTCTCGAGCGCGTCTTCGTAGGCCACGAGCTCCGCCACCGTGGCGGGGACCTTACCCGCGAACAGGACGTGCGCGGCCGGGTGCAGGCGGCCCGAGGCAACGAGCTCCCTGCGCACCTCGGCGAGCAGGTGGCGTTCGTCGGCCAGCTCCTTCTCGATGTCCGGGGTGCCCACCGCAATCTCGGCGATCATCGACTCGTTGGGGACGAAGTACTCCTGGTACTCGCGCGTATCGAAGAACGCAGCGCCGATGCGGGGCGCGTAGCGGGCGAGGTCCGACATCGGGAGGTCCTTGCCGTCGGCCGAGAATGTGGTGCCTCGAACGTTCACGTGGATGGCTTCGGGGCGTAGCGTGATGCGCATCAGAACGGAACCGTAGGGCGCGCCGCCCAGCCCCCGCACGGTTCCGAGTGCAGTGATCCAGGCGAACCGTTTGCGGGCGAAGGCCTTCTGGAAGAGCACGCTGGCGGTCCAGCCGAGCGGCGTCTTGGCCCTGGTCTTTCGGTGCGCGTGCAGCGAGAGATAGTGGTCGACGTTGGCGTGACCCTGGACCTTGGAGCTATCGCGCGAGAGCACTGCCGTGCCGCCCTTCAGCTCGGCCAGCTGCTCGGGCGTGGTCCACGTGTAAAGTACACGTGGCTCGCTGCGCGCGTACGGCCGGGCCAGGGCTTCGATCGAGGCCTCCACGTTCACGGCGCCGGCATCCGGCACCGCCGCTGGTGCGCTGGGGATCGACGCGACCACCACTGGCGCGGTGGGCCTTTCGGCGACCTGCGGCTCCGGCCCCGGACGGCCCTGCGGTGACGGCGTGCATCCCACGAGGAGCGGCAGAAGCAAACGCCGGCCCGTGAGCACCGAGCGTCTCATGGACCTTCGGTGGACATCGCCTTGCCCACCGACTTGCCCAGCGCGGTGTCGAAGGCGCGCCGCTTGGTGTGCGCCTTGATGCCGCCGCCGAGCGCCAGCGAGGCCACTGCCACGCCCATCTGCACCACCTTGGAGGAAGTGAGGATGTGAAAGGCCACGATGCGTCCGCGGTTCTTCTTCGACCAGGTGGTGAGCTGGAGGCGGACCTCGGCGTCGTAGCCGGTCATGTGCTCCAGATCGTCGAAGAGGGCGATCTTCCCGCAGTCGTGGAGGATCATCTCCCGGCTCTCGAGGATGGCCGGCGCGAACTCGGCGATGGCGTAGCCCTCGCCCCGCAGGAGCTCGACGTGCGGCGCTGGCCGTCGCAAGGTGATGACCCCGCGCTCGTCGGACAGGCGTATGCAGTCGTCGGTTTCCTCTCGTTGCATCCCGTGGATCGAAAGCATCGACCAATCACCCGCCGCTGGCAAGGAGCAGCGGTGGTTTATGTTTCGACCGAGTGCGTCGTGAGTCAGGCCCGCGAAGTCGCGACTTTCCGTACCACCACGCTGCCCACCGAGTATCCGGCGCCGAACGAGCACACCACACCCACGTCGCCCTCCGCGAGATCGGATCGGAACTTGTGGAACGTGATGATCGAGCCGCAGGAGCTGGTGTTCGCGTACTCGGCGAGCACCGACGGCGCCTCGTCCTCGGTGGCGTCGCGGCCCAGCACCTTCCGCGCGATCCACTGGTTCATGGTGCCGTTGGCCTGGTGGAGCCACATGCGCCGGATGTCGCTCGGGGCAATCTCGAGGCTCTCGAGGTGGCTGGCGATGAGCTCGGCGACCATCGGCGAGACGTCCTTGAAGACCTTGCGTCCCTGCTGCACGAACAGCTTGTCGGCGTCGTCGCGGTGCTCCGGCGCGGCGCGGTTAAGGAAGCCGAAGTTGTTGCGGATGTTGTTGGAGAACTGGGTGGCCAGGCGCGTGCCCAGGATCTCGAACGGCGCGGTGGCGCGGCATCCCTCGAGCGCCTCCACCACCACCGCGGTGCAGGCGTCGCCGAAGATGAAGTGGCTCTCACGGTCGCGGAAGTTCAGGTGGCCGGTGCAGATCTCCGGGCTCACCACCAGCACCCGCTTGGCGCTCCCGGAGGCCACGAGATCGCGCGCCATGTTGATGCCGAAGGTGGCCGACGAGCAGGCCACGTTCATGTCGAAGGCAAAACCCTTGGCGCCCAGCGCCTGCTGGACCTCTACCGCCACCGCCGGGTATGCGCGCTGCAGGTTGGAACAAGCGACGATGATGGCGCCGAGCTCGTCGGGGGTGACGTTGGCCTCGGCCAGCGCGGCGCGGGCGGCGTTCACCGCCATCTCGCACTGGATCGACGGCTCCTCGTTGGTTCGTTCGGGAAGTCGCGGCGCCATGATGGCCGGATCGAGAACACCGGCGCGGTCCATCGCGTAGCGGCGGCCGATGCCCGACGCCGAGAGAATGAACTCCGCGCTCGAGGGCTCGAGTGCCTTCTTTTCGCCGCGGGCGATGGCATCGGCGTGCGCCAGGTTCTCGGCCTCCACGTAGGCATTGAACGCCGCCACCAGCTCGTCGTTGGAGATGGAGTTGGGCGGCGTGAAGAGACCGGTACCGGAGATGACGATGGGAGAAGAAGGCATTGAGAGCTCCGCAGCGCATGCGTGTACCTGCCTTCCGGAGGCCCCGCAACGGATTCGCTCGCCTACCGCGCCGCGGCAAATCTTCGCGCGTCCGGTCCGGAGGGATTTTTCCAGCATTCTCCCGGGAAAAGGGTCAATCCTGGCGCCGCAAGGCGCGGGGCCGGAGCCCCCCACCATGACGCATCGTCGGCTCAGCCGAGGGCGGCGCGATGGGCCACGAGAAAGTCGCGCACGGTCTGGGGCGCCCGCCCCCCGAGGCGCGCCACCGTATCGGTGACCGCCGCGAGATCTCCCTTGGCGATGGCCGTGTCGAACGAGGCGAGCAGCGCAGCGATGGGCGCCGGGAGCCCGTGCGAGGTGAGCGCGTTCACCAGTTCCTCCGGCGACACCGAGACGTGGGCCACCGGCCGGCCGGTGATCTCCGACACCAGCGCTGCGAGCTCCGGGCTGCTCACCGCAGCGGGGCCGGTGACGTCCAGCGTGTGGCGTCCGGCGCCGCCTTCCGCGAGGGTGCCGGCAGCCGCCCGCGCGCAGTCCTCGCGGGTGACGAACGAAGCCCTGCCCGCGCCGCGCGCATCGAGCAGCGTGCCGGAGGCCACCGCCGCGGGGAGCGACTGCAGCATGAGGTCGGTGTAGAGGTTGTTGCGAAGGATCGTGAAGTCGAGGCGCGTAGCAGCCAGCGCTTCTTCGGTGAGGCGGTGGTCTTCGGCGATGATCACCGGCGAGCCCACGTAGGGGTTGGGCAGCGACGTCTCGGGGTCATCCCGTCGTTCCTGGCGTCCGACGACGTCGCCTCGGGAGCGCTGGTGCGGGTGCTTCCATCGTTCGTGGTGCACACCGGCACTGCGTACCTGGTGACGCCGAGCCGGAGGATTCCCCCCAAGGTGCTCGTGTTCCGTGAGCTCGTCGCGGAGCTTCTCCGGCAAAAGCCGCTCTCCTCAGTGGGTCAATAGCTGAGTCCGTGGCCGCACGTACCGGTGCCACACGAGCCCGACCAGCCCCGCGCCGGCCACCATCGCGCCCATGCCGAGCCCGTAGTAGCCGTCCTTGAGCCAGCCCAGGAACGACGCGGTAACGCCACCGATGAGCGACCCCACCACGCACGCGCCGAGCGTGGGCAAGAACGACCAGCCGGAGTAGCGGGGCGGAAGAATGGTGATGGGGATGCTCGCAGCGAGGCCGAAAGCGATGGCGACGAGGACGAGGATTCCGGTGCTCACTTTTCCCAGTCCCTTTCTTCGATGGCCACCACTTCGCAGAGACGCCACCCCTCGCTCGGCCCCGGCAACGCCTCTGCGCGGATCAGAACGCGCTCACCGGGCTCGCAGTCGTCGAGGCGCGTGGGCGCGATGCGGGCGATCATTCGCTGGCCGTTGAGCTCGTACACCGCGTAGTCGAGCAAGCACCGTGCCGGGGCGTCCATCGACCAGAGGTCGCTCGGCACGCGAAGGGCTTCGGTGGTTCCCTCCAAGGTGGAGTGATGATCGTCTGCCATCGTACGAATCTCGATGTGGTGTTGCGAGGACATTCCTGCACCTTCCTTCTCGTGGGCCGCTGGGTGCGGTACCGAACCGTGCAGCAACGCCCGTGCCGTCGGTGCGCTCCCGCGGCAAACCGGCGAAGGCCGCAGATTCTCGACAAAACATCCCGTGCATGGCCGCCCCATGGGGCAGCCACGCCGCCCACCGAACCGGAAAAAGGTGGCGGATTCCAGGAAGAAGGGGCCGTTCCTCACGTAGGCTACGGGAATGTCGACCCCGCTCAACATGGCGCTCTGTGTGCATCGAGACGCACGCACGGCGTGGATTCGCATCGCCTGCGAGCAGGACTCGTTCTCGTACGACTTCTCCGATGTGTACGCGCTGGGCCTCGTCTACGAGCCGTTCTTCACGCGGCCCACCAAGGGCAAAGCGAAGGTCAAGCCCGAGGGGCCCCTGGAAGAGGCGCTCGCCGCGGCCCTGGAGGACGTGAAGCCCGATACGCGCGCCACCTATGAGCGCCTCGACGATCTCGCGCGCGGCGGCGGTCACTTTCGCGACGCCGCCGGGTTCGCTGCGCGCTTCGTGCGCGCGCGCGGGTACCGAGACTTCGTGGGCCCGCGGCTGCCCGCCCGCTTCGAGCCGGGCGCCGATGGCCTGTACCGACCGGTGACTTGGTGGACCAGCGACGACGAACGTTTCGACGAACGCGAGCGGATGGACCAGGAGTACCAAGACCTGCTGGACGAGGGGCCGCGCGCAGGTGAGCCGCCGGTCTCGGCCACGTTGGTTCTGGAAGCGACGGATGCGGCGTGGTTCGAGCATCTCGAGGCGGGGCTCGCTTGGAACAGCTACGCCTACGACGCGGAAGCCGACGCCGTGCCCTGAACGTAGTGAATTGCCCCATTGCGACCCGAGTGGGGCGATCCGCCCCGCACGGTTTGCAGGCTGTCGCGATGCATATCGTGTTTTCCTGGGTGTTCGCCGCTGCTGACGCGTGGCGCCATATTTGCTCCCGACCCGCGTGCGGCGCTGCCGCCACGCCCCGCAGGCATCTCCACTCATGAGCGAACACTTCGACCAGCTGCTCCGCCACTCGCCGCTCGGCATTCTCTGTGACTTCGACGGAACGCTCATTCCGTTCGCCGCGACGCCTGAAGAAGCCGTACCCACCGACCCGCTTCGCGAGCTCGTCGGGCGCGTGTCGTCGCTCCCCAACGTCACGTTCGTCATCGTCAGCGGCCGCACGCGCGATTTTCTCGAGCGCAATTTCCCCGGCATCTCGCTGGTGGCCGAGCACGGCGCGTTCCGTCGAGGGCAGGGCGCATGGGAGCCGCTGCGCGACGAGCTCATCGAGCTCGCCGCCCTTCACGGTCGTGTCGAGGAGCTCATCGCCCGCTATCCGAATGCTCGGCTCGAGCAGAAGTCCACCGGCCTGGTGCTGCACTACCGCCAGCTCTCGCCGTCGGAGCGTGAGGGCTTCGTGGTCGAAGCTTCGTCGCTCCTCGATTCCTTCGCCGAGAAGATCCCCACCTTCCAGCGCTCGGAGTCGACCTTGGCCTTCGAGGTACGCCCCTCGTACATTCGCAAGTCCACCGCGGTGCCCTGGGTGCGCGAGCGGGCAGGCCACGGTGCGCGGCTCCTTGCCATCGGCGACGACCTCACCGACGAGCACATGTTCGGCGCGCTCGAGGTGGGGGACGAAGCGGTGGTGGTGCGCCACGGCGACCGGAGGCGCACCAAAGCCCGATTCGAGTTCTCGTCGCCCGAACAGGTGGTGACCTTCTTGCGAGAGATCTACGAGCTCCGCATCGGCGAGCGCGCGCGGGTCTCTACCTTGCCGGCGCCGGTGGAGAGGCCGCGCAACATTCGCGAGAGCGTCAGCCAGTCACTGCTGGTGGTCTCCAATCGGCTTCCCAGCATGCGCAGCGCCGAAGAAGGAAAGCCCGCGCGGGTCGGCGGCCTGGTCTCGGCCCTCGGCCCCGCTCTTTCGACGCGCGACGGGGTATGGCTCGGGTGGAACGGCAAGACCATCGACGACACCGAGGAATCGGTCGCGGTGCTGGAGAACGATTTCTCGCCCGGCCTCTTGGGTATGGATCTCAAGGAGCGTTGGTATCGCGACTACTACAACGGATTCTGCAATCGGGTACTGTGGCCGCTCTTTCACTGCTTCCCCGGGCGCGTCCGCTTCGCCCGCAAGGAGTGGGACGCCTACGAAGAAGTCCACCGGGTCTTCGCCGACGTGGCGGTGAAAGCGGTCGACGGCCGCGGCACCGTCTGGGTGCACGACTATCACCTGTTGCTCCTGGCGCGGGAAATGCGGGCGCGCGGCCACTCCGGGCCCATTGGACACTTCCTGCACATCCCGTTTCCGCCGCCGGACCTGTTCGAGATGTTGCCCTGGCACAAGGAGATCCTCGACGCGCTCCTCTCCTTCGACTTGCTCGGGTTTCACACGCCGGGCTTCATGCGGAACTTCTTGGCGTGCGTGGGAACGTTGCATCCTGCACGGGTTTCCGACGACGGCATCGAGTATCAGGACCGGCGGACCCGCACCGGCGTATTCCCCATCGGCATCTTCCCCGGCGACTACCAGAAGGGAGAGACCAAGGACTTCCAGGAAGAGATCGATGGTCTGTTGCGCATCCTGGGGCCGGCGCGGCTGGTCCTGGGCGTGGATCGCCTCGACTACACCAAGGGCATTCCCGAGCGCCTCCTGGCCTTCGGACGGCTCCTCGAGCTCTATCCGGAGTTCCGCACCAAGGTCTCGCTGGTGCAGATCTCGGTGCCGTCGCGCGCCGACGTGCCGCACTACGCCGAGCAGCGGCAGCAAGTGGAGGAGATCGTCGGTCGCATCAACGGGCAGTACGGCGAGGGCCATTGGGTCCCGGTGCAGTACTCGTATCGCGGCTACCAGCAGGCACACCTGGCGCGGCTCTACCGCGCGGCGGCGGTGGGCTACGTCACGCCGCTGCGCGACGGCATGAACCTGGTGGCGAAGGAGTACGTGGCCGCCCAGCCGGCGGAAGGTCCGGGCGTGCTCTTGCTCTCGCGGTTCGCGGGGGCCGCGGTGGAGCTGCGCGATGCTCTGCTCACCAACCCCTACGACATCGACGGCATGGCCGAGGACCTTCGGCGTGCGCTCACCATGCCTCTCGACGAACGAAAAGATCGCCAGCGGAAGCTCCTGGCGCGGGTCGAGAGCTCCACTGCTGCCACCTGGGGCGAGGCGTTCTTGAGCGCCCTCGAGGCCTGTCGCTGATAGCTAGAACGAACCGGCCACGCCCAGCGGCGTCACCGTCAGCCGCCTCCCTTGACGCCGCTCGAGGTGGCTGCTGGGCGAGGTGGTGAAGAACAGGATGGTGGTCACGACGCCGGCCACGATGGCCGCGCCGCCCACCACGTCGGTGAGGATCGTGAAGGTCTTCACCTTGCTCTGCGCGGATTCGACGTCGCCTGGCGTGACGCCGAGCTCGCCAATCTTGCGGTCGAGGCTGCTCTTGGCGCCGATGCTCATGAGCCCGAACACGATGGTGCCGCCCGTGAGCACCGCCGTGCTCGCCACGCCCACGAAGAAGGGCGCGCGTGAGGGGATGTCGACCACCACCACGTCGTGAGGGGGCGGCGGAGCCACCACCGGCGGAGCCACCGGCGTGATCTTGGCGTCCGGCACCTGCGCGGGTGCGGCGCCTTCCAGCTCGAGCTTCACCTCGACGTCGTCGCCGCTGGCGATGTCGACCACCTTGTTCACCGGCGCGGACGGCGACAGGGTGGCGGTGAACTTGTGGCGACCGGCGCCCACCGCGAGTGCCTGCGGGAGCGGGCTCTTGCCCACCGAGATGTCGTCCACCGACACCTCGGCGCCTTCGCGATTCACGCTCACGCGAACGTGCGCCACCAGCGCGGCGAGGCGGGTGACTTCCTTCTCCACATCCTTGCGGCGCGCCTCCACATCCTTGCGGCGCGCCGGGGGTACTTCTTTCTCTCCGTCCTTCAGGTACCGCTGAAACGCGCCCAGGGCGCAAGCATAGTCCTGGAGCTCCAGGCAGGTCTGCCCGATGTTGTATTGTACACGGAAGTTCGGGGCGATCTCGAACGCCTTCTCGAACTCGATGAGCGCCGCGCGAAAGTCGGCCTCCTTGAACAGGGCGACGCCGCGCTTGAAGTGCGTGCGCCCTTCTTCCACGGCGGCCCTGGAGGGTGCGTCGGCGAGCGCCGGACGGGCGCTGGTTGCCAGACCCAGCCCGAGGGCCGATGAGAGGGCGAGAATGCGTAGGTGCTTCATGGGTGGGGTTCGGATGCGAGAGAGACACTGGTTCGCTCGCGTGCTGCGGGCGCGGAGGGCAGAGGGCGAGCTTTCGCAACGCCGCGCGTTTGATTCAAGGCGTCGGCACCATATAGACGATGGTGACCGTCGCCTTCTTCACGAGCAGTCCGTAAGAGCCCGACCTCTTCGTGCCCAGGCTTGCTGGGCGCGTCTCCAGCGTGACCACGCCCGGCGGAAGGTTGAGGAAGCCGGCATTGCCGTTCACGTCGGTTCCCTGTGCGGTGACCGTGGGGTTGTCGGCGCCTTGATAGTAGTACTGCACCGTCTTGACGTCCTTGGCCGAGCTGCTCAGCGACACCCCCGCCGCCCGTTGGTTGTTGCAGTCCAGCGCCACGCCGAACACATGCCCGAGGTTCGGGTCTGCCGCCGACTTCACCTGACTGAGGAGGTAGTTGAGCTCGTCCAAGCTCACTGGCGTGATGGTGATGTCGGCGAAGGGGGTCAGGACGTCCTTGTCGGGCGGCGGGTAAACCGCGACCAACGTCGGCGCCATGGTGGGAAACGTCGATGGTCCGGCTGGCAAGTGGACGTTGCCTCGAAAGCCCAACGGAATCTCCAGCTCGAACTCACCATTGGCGTCGGTGTTCGCCTGGGCGAACGGGGTCGTGCACTCCGGATCCAGAGAGCCGCACGCTTTGCCATGGAGGCCCACGATGGGCGTTCCGCCGATGAGTCGGGCGAAGCGAAGATGGTACTTCACCTTCTCGGTGACGCTTTGGGTCGACCACTGGACCTTTCCTACGCACGCCCAGCTCGGATCCACTGGAACGGCGCCGTCACCCGCCTCTGCGCCGCCGTCCAGCCCTACCTGCCCTGTTCGACATACGTGGTTCTCGCAGCGCGTCCCGGCGAACGCCGAGCCGTGGGCCGCGCAGTCCGCGTCGGTGTCACACTGCGTCTCGGTCGACGAGATGAGCGCTTGGCAGGACAACAACGCCCCGACACCGACGACGATTGGCCAGCTGCTCACAGGACGCATACTTCGAGTGTATGGGGCATGCGGTTCTGCCGCAAGTGGTCCTCGCGCAGCCAGGATGCGCCACGTGCCGAGCGCTATGGTAGCCGGCAGCGGAGCGCGCTGGCCTTCACTTATAGGGGTCCGAGTCGTCGATGTCGTGTCGCGGCTTCTTCGGGCGGCCGGAGGGCAGGGGCGCCAGGCCATCGCCGGCCGTTCCGGGGTCGCCGGCGGCGACGCGATCGAGAACCAAGCTCACATCGCCGTCGTCCTGCACGACGCGCTCGCTCGCGCGAAAGCCCTGCGCCATCGCGCGAAATTTGTGGGTGCCGGGGGGCAGCGTTCCGCGATAGGGGTTCTCGACCGGCGCGCCGTCGAGGGTGAGCGATGCGCCCTTGGGGACGGTGGCCACGGTGACGCGGATGCTCCTCGGCGCGGCGGCCGCCGTGGTGACCGCCGTGGTGACCGCCGTGGTGGGCGGCGGTTGGGAGGCGGGGTTCGACCCTTCGGCCGGCTTCCGGCTCAAGACGACGGCGACCACGACGCTGGCCACCGCCGCGAGCCCCAGTGCGCCACCCACCAGGTAACCGCGGTGCACGCCCTGGCGTTGCACTTCGGTGACGATGGGGATGGGAACCTCCACCGACGACGACGACGTGGTGAGCGAGCTCGTTCGGACCGACACCATGGGGCCGCTGGCGTCCAGGCTGCGCACGCCTTCCTCGACCACCCGTCGCACCTTGGAGCGGTCCTCCTTGAAGTGCGTGTCGAGGAGCGTCGCTACCGCCCGCGCATCGCCGCCGTTCTCCTTGGCCAGATACGCGTCGAGCGCCTCTTGCATGGCCAGCGCGGTGGGAAAGCGATCTGCCGGGGCCTGGGCCATGGCGCGCTCGCAGATGTCGAGCAGCGCCGGTGGCGCGTCCGGCGCAACGTCGCGGATGCGCTTTTCGGTACCCTGCATGCGCCGGGTGATGACCACCACCTCGTCCTCGGTCTTCCCGACGAAGCGCGCCTTGGCCAGCGCTTCCCAGAGCATGACACCCACCGCGAAGATGTCGGCGCGGCGATCGAGCGGGGCGCCCGTCACCTGCTCCGGCGACATGTAGCCGACCTTGCCCTTGATGACGCCGCTCTTGGTCTCGCCGCCGGAGACGCCGCCCTTGGCGATGCCGAAGTCGAGGATCTTGGCGTGCCCCATGTACGTGACGAACACGTTTTGCGGGCTCACGTCCCGGTGCACGAGACCGAAGGGCTTGCCATCGTAGTCGGTGAGCTCGTGCGCGTAGTGGAGCCCGGATAGGGCATCGGAGAGGATGCGCAAGAGCGACGGGAGCGGCATTGCGTCGCGACCCACCCGGGTGACCACGCTGCTCAGCGCCTGGCCCTCCAGGTACTCCATGGCGATGAAGATCTTGCCGCCGTCTTCCCCCACCTCGTACGTGTGCACCACGTTGGGGTGGTTGAGGCGCGCGGCGATGCGCGCCTCGTCGAGGAACATCCGCCGGAACTCCGGATCCTCGGCGAACTCGGCGCGCAGCGTCTTCAGCACCAGGAGCTTCTGGAAGCCACCGGTTCGGTTGGAGATGGCCAGGTGCACGTGGGCCATGCCGCCCGTGCCCAGGCTCGCCACCAGGCGGTATTCGCCGACGCTCCGCGCGTCGCTCACGGCGTCGGCACCAGGTAGATGGTGGTGACCGAGCCCTTCTTGACGAGCACCGAGAACGAGCCCGCCTTGCGCGCGAGGCTCGGCACCTGCGTCTCGAGCGAAACGATGCCCGCCGGCAGATTCAAGAAGCCTGCGTGGCCGGTGACGTCGCTCGCCTGAGCGGTGACGCTCGGCGTGCCGTTGCCCTCGTTGTAGTACTGTATCGTCTTGGCGTCCTTGATCGACGTGCGCAGCGATACCCCCGCGGCCGGAGCGCCGTCGCAGCTGGTGGTGAGCCCGAAGACGTGGCAGAGGTTGGGGTCCGCCGCCGACTTCACCTGACTGAGCAGGTAATCGAGCTCGGCGATGCTCACCAGAATCGGAACGGCACCCTCGGCGGGCGGCTTGAGGACGTC
This sequence comes from Polyangiaceae bacterium, assembly GCA_013141295.1. GTDB lineage: Bacteria > Myxococcota_A > Polyangia > Polyangiales > Polyangiaceae > JABFRG01. The sequence goes on along the minus strand of JABFRG010000174.1, from coordinate 5,715 downwards.
CTTGTCGGGCGGTGGATACACGGCCACCAGCGACGGAGCCATGGTGGGAAAGCTCGGCGGGGCCACCGGCATGTGGAAGTATCCGCGGAAGTTCCGGGGAATCTCCAGGATCGCGTCGCCGTCGGCGTTGGTGTCGGCCTCGGCGAACGGCGTGGCGCACTCCGGGTCGAGGGAGGCGCACGCCTTGATGTGCACGCCGACGATGGGCGTTCCCCCGATGAGCCGGTGGAAGCGCTGCAGAAAGCGGATCTTCTCGGTGGGGCTTTGGGGCGGCCAGGAGACGTTGCCGAGGCAGCCCCACTTGGGATCTGCGGTGCCGCCCTCTCCACCGTCGACGCCGCCATCGGCGCTCGACGTTGCACGACACACGTGGTTCTCGCACCGGGTTCCGGCGAACGCGACACCGCGCGCGGCGCAGTCCGAGTCTGCGTTGCACTGAACGACGTCCGAGGAGACCAACGCCTGGCAAGAAACCAAGAGCGCCGCCACTCCTCCGACGGATGCACCGAAGCGAAGCGACATTAGCTCCGACAGTATCACTTCGGGCCTTGCGACACGGATATTTCCGACGCGCGCGGGCGGTCACTGGGGCACCTGGGGCGGCGCTCCCGCCTGCGGAAAAACCGCTCTGTTTACGCCGGCCGGGGCCAGCGCTCTCGAGCTCACACCAGGACCCGAAGGGTACCCCGAAGGTAGTCCCGGCCCACCACCACGTCGTGCACCTCGTCGGGACCGTCGGCGATGCGGGCCGCGCGGGCCGCGCGATACCAGGTGCCGAACGGTACGTCGTCGCTGAAGCCGAGCCCTCCGTGGATCTGAATCGCGTCGTCGAGCACCTGGCACAGTGCCTTGGCGACGTGGTTCTTCGCCATCGACGAGTAGGGTCGCGCTTCGCGCTCTTGCCCGGCCTCGAGCATGGAGGCGCAGTGGAGCGTGAGCAGGTTGCCGATGTGGATGGCGGCCGCGTTGTCGGCGAACTTCTTCAGGATCAGCTGGTGGTGCACCAGCGTCTTGCCGAAGCTGTGCCGGGTGGTCGCGTACTCCTTGCACATCTCGAGGGCGCGGTCGGCGAGCCCGAGCCACCGCATGCAGTGGGTGAGCCGCGCGGGAACCAGCCGGGCCTGCGCCAGGCGAAACCCATCGCCCACCTGGCCGAGGATCGCGTCGCGCTTCACGCGCACGTCGTGAAAGCGAAACTCGGCTTCCCGGTGGGCCAGGAGCGGCTCCGACATGGTGGGAATCTCGCGAACGTGCTCCACGCCCTTCGCCTCGCGGTCCACCACGAACATGGTGGCCCCGGTGCGCGGGTCGGGGCTCGTGCGCGCCATGACGATGAGAAAGCGCGCAGCGTCGCCGCCGGTGGAGTACCACTTGTGGCCGTTGATGACGAACTCGTCGCCGGCCTCTTCCGCCCGGGTCCGCAGGTTCGAGGGGTCGGCACCGGCTCCCGGCGCCGGCTCGGTCATGCAGAAGGCGCTCGTGATGTCGCCCTCGGCGAGCGGCGCCAGGTACTGCGCCTTGAGGGCTTCGCTGCCGTGGCGGAGCAGGAGGTCCATGTTGCCCTGGTCCGGCGCGTCGCAGTTGAAGACGGCGGCGGCCACGAAGGAGCGCCCCATCTCGCGAAATAGTGCGCACATCCCCAGCACGCCCAGGTTCCGCCCGCCGTAGCTCTCTGGCAAGTGCGGCACGTAGAGCCCGGCGGCGCGCGCCTCGCGCCGCAAGCCCTCCAGCGTCACCCGCCTTCGCTCGCGATCTTCGCGAACGATCTGCGCCTCCAGCGGCACGATGCGTTCGTCGACGAAGCGGCGGACCTCTCCACGGAGCGCCGTGAGCTCGGGGCCGAAACCGAAGTCCATCAGATCTCCTCCGCGAACGAGAAGCGTGGGTTCGCCACCGAGATCTCGTCGTGTAGCGTTGCCTTCACGTGCGCTTGCAGGCGCTTCAGGGTATCGGCGTCGGCGGTCTTCACCGCGTTCCGCAAGGAGCTCGTCATGCGCCCGACGGCGCTCTTCTTCTCAGCGCCCGAAACCGGCAGCACCGGCGCTTCCCCGACCAAGTCGAAGAGCCGCTCGAGCTCGCCCCGTAGGTGCTCGTCCTCGAAGGCCAGCTCACCGGCGCACCCCATGAGCAGCGACTCCGCCACCAGGATGCGAAACTGCACCCGAGCGTCCTTCACCAGCGGCCGAACGTCGCGCCCGAGGAATTTGGCCATGGCCATGAGCGCGGTCTCTTTATTGGGTGTATTTTGCATTTAAATTCTCCCGCGTTCGATGAGCCGCAGCGCCTCCCACTCCATCTCCGATGCCCTCCGCCCGATGGCCAGCAGCTCCAGGTCCTCCTCGCCGCCGTAGATGTAGCGCTCGGCCTGCGCCACCGAGCCGACGGCCCAGGCAAGGTTGGAGAGCACCTCGTACCAATGCACGAGCTTCTCGTCGACCACGTGGCCACTTTGCTTCTCGTAGGCTTCGTAGAAGGGCGCCCGCGCGGAGAAGCCGCCCACCGGAAGGCCGAGCACGCCGAAGCGCCAGTCGCGCATGGAGATCCACGCCAGGTCTTCGTAGCGCGCGCCCCAGCGAGCGAACTCCCAGTCGAGGATGGCCGAGAGCCCGGACTCCGTCACCAGGAAGTTTCCGGTGCGAAAGTCCCCGTGCAAGAGCACCGTCTCGGTGACGGTGGGCGCGTGGTCGGTGAGCCAGCGGTGCAACAGCTCGATGCCGAGACGCGGCGACTTCAGGGAGTCGATGCGCTCGCGCTGGAATGCCAGCGCCGCGGCGACCGGCTCTTGCGGTGCGGGCCCGAGCACCTCCGCCGTCGCGAGCTCCGGTGCCGACGCCGCCGTGATGCGGTGAATCTTCGCGAGCTCCGTCGCCAGCTCTTCCGGGAGCTTTCGCCGTGCGCCCGCCAGCTCGGGGCTCTTGGTGACCTTGCGGCCGATGGCGTCGCCGCTGGCCCACTCGAGGAAGTAGGCGTGGGCGCCTTCGCGCACCAGACCTCGCGCCGGATAGTGCGCCGGGGGCGTCTTCACGCCGGCCCGGACCGCGGCGCCGATGACCGCGAACTCCCGGGAGCGATCGATGCTCCCCGGCAGCGCCGAGAGTGCGTCGCTGCGCAAGACCAGCGTCCCGGGCTCGATGCCCTTCGCCTCCACACGAAAGTTATCCTGACAGGCGCCGCCTGCGAGCGGCACCACCGACGAGACCACGGTAGCGCTCGTGGCGACCCCTCGGAGGTGCGCTTCCACCCGCGCGCGGAGGTCTTCGTGCTCGGTAGGCGCGTTCGACATGGCAGGATCTAAGCGCAACGCCGGCCGAACCACAATTGCGATCCCGCCTCGGGCGGCCGCCATTCCCGCCTCCGGCGATCGCGCTCGTGGTAGCGTACGCGCATCATGGCCGAAGACGCTTTTCACGCGTTTCGCAAGGTCCCCAAGACCGGCGTCATCTACGTCACCTCCGAGGCTTCGCGGCTCGGGTTTTCGCCCACCGATCCCGATTGGTGCAACCTGGGGCAAGGGCAGCCGGAGACCGGCGAGCTGCCGGGGGCGCCGCCGCGGGTCTCGTCGGTGGCCGTGCACATCGACGATCAGGAGTACGCGCCGGTGGCCGGGTTGTGGGAGCTGCGCGAGGCGGTGGCCGGGCTCTACAATCACCTGTACCGCAAGGGCCTCCCCTCGCAGTACTCGGCCGAGAACGTGTGCATCAGCGGCGGCGGCCGAGCGGCCCTCACCCGCGCCGCGGCCAGCCTCGGGTCCATCAACCTCGGGCACTTCCTCCCGGACTACACCGCCTACGAGGAGCTCCTCGACATCTTCAAGGCCTTCACGCCCATTCCCATTCTCCTCGACGGCGATCGCGGCTACTCGTTCACGCCCGACGACTTGCGGAAGGAAGTGCTGGGCCGTGGCCTCTCGGCGCTGCTCATGTCGAACCCGTGCAACCCCACCGGCAAGCTGGTGGCGGGCGAGGAGCTCTCGCGTTGGGTGAGCGTGGCGCGCGAGCTCGACTGCACGCTGCTGCTCGACGAGTTCTACTCGCACTACGTGTATCGTTCACGCACCGGCCAGCTGCCGGTGGAGAGCGCTGCTCGCTACGTGGAAGACGTGGACGCCGATCCGGTGGTGCTCTTCGACGGGTTCACCAAGAACTGGCGCTACCCGGGCTGGCGCATCACCTGGGCAGTCGGGCCGAAGAGCGTGGTGGAGCGCTTCGCCAGCGCCGGCTCGTTCCTCGACGGTGGCGGCAGCAAGCCGCTGCAGCGTGCGGCGGTGGACCTCCTCGACTTCGACCACGTCGAGCAGGAGACGCGCGCCATCGAGCGCGTGTTCCGCGCCAAGCGCGACACCACCATCGCTCGCCTGCAGCGTATCGGCGTGCGCTTCGATCGCATCCCCGACGGCACGTTCTACGCATGGGGCGACGTCTCGGAGCTTCCGGGGCCGCTCTCCGACGGCATGTCGCTCTTTCGCGCGGCCTTGCAGAAGAAGGTCATCGTGGTGCCTGGCGAGTTCTTCGACGTGAACCCCGGCAAGCGCCGCAGCGGTCGCGCTTCGCGTTTTCGCAACTACGTGCGCTTCTCCTTCGGCCCCTCGGCGGCCACCGTCGACAAGGCCCTCGACCGCCTGGAAGCCCTGGTCAACGAGCAGCACTGAGGGCTTTCACGGAATCGGGTGCGCGCCTCGCACGTAGTCGCGTGCTCGGGCGAAGTCGGCCGGCCCGAGTGTTCCGGCAGGTGCATGATACACATAGAAACGATTGAGGCGGCCGGGCCAGTAGCCGATGAGCGAGCCGGCCGGTCCGCCCACCCGCGCCACGCCCACCGAGAGCGGAGTCCCCGGCGCGCTGACGTCGACCAGCGCGGTGACCGCATCGGCGATCTGCCCCGCGGCGAACGTCTCGGTGTGGGTACCGCTCAGGTAGCGCCCGAAGCTCACCACCTCGAAGCCGGTGCTCAGCGTGGGGGGCGCGATGACCTTGGTGTCTTGGCCGATGACCAGCGCGCCGACGAGCTCGTGGGCGCCGACCTTCCAGCAGGTGCGCAGCATGGGGCTGCGGGTGCCGTCCATATCGTACTTGGACACCAGGTACCGGAATGCGCAGCCGCCGCCGTTGTCCTCCGGGGGGCTCACGCTGGTGCGCGCCACGTAGAGAAAGTCGTCGGCGGCGCCGAAGCGCAGGTCGACGCTGTCTTGCACGTCGAAGCCCACCGCGCCCAGGGTCACCGACTTTGCGCCCTCGGTGCCCGAGAAGGCGAGCTGCACCGTGCCGGAGGTGAGCGTGATCGGCTGATTCTTGGGGGAGAGATCGCGAAAGGCGCCGCTCGCCTGGAAGCCGTTGGGGGCGTCGGCCTCGAGCTGCAGAACCAAGTACTGGGCGAGCGGAGGGCCGCTGGTGCTGGCGTCGCCGGCGTCGTTTCCTCCGGCGTCCGGTGGCCCCGCTTCCTTGCCCGGCGAGATGGGCGCGTCGCTCGACCCTGCGTCGACGGTGCCGCTCCCGGCGTCGGCGTCGTCCAGCACGCGGTAGGTGGAGCAAGACGCGAGGGCCGCACAGGTCGCCACCACCCAGAGTCCGGAGGAAGGGCGCATCGTAGGATCATCCCCCCGGCCCGGGCCTCGGGCAAGGGCTTTTACTTGTTGCAGTAGTTCTTCTGGCCCACCGGGTCGCGGGAGAAGATGCATACCGCACAGAGCGCGGCGATCTCGTCCTTGCTACCCTTGCC
>JABFRG010001126.1 GCA_013141295.1 Polyangiaceae bacterium | reverse complement strand
GTGCAGGGTACATCTGGCGGCGCCTCGTCGCACGACGAGGGCAAGTACGAGAGGTACTTCTTGGTGGCGGCGATGCAGGCGTCGTCGTTCTCGAACTCGCCGTCGCTGACGCCGCTCACCTCCGAGTGAACCTTGGAGCCGCCGAGCTCCTGCTCGCCGATGTCTTGCCCGGTGACCGCTTTCACCAGCGGCGGGCCCGCGAGCGCCAGGCTGCCGATGTTCTTCACCATGGGCACGTAGTCGGCGAGACCGGGAATGTAGGCGGTTCCCGCGGCGCCGGGGCCCACCACCGCGGCCACCTGCGGTACCACGCCGCTCATGATGACCTGCTCGCGAAACAGGTGTCCGGAGCTCGCCCAGTTGGAGAGCATGTCGGCGTGGCTCTTGCCCGGCTCGATGCGCGCGCCGGCGGAGTCGATGAACCACACCATGGGCCAGCGACCGTTGAGGGCCATCTGGCGCACGCGCGTCACCTTCTCTTCACCGGTGTAGCCGATGGATCCGCCCTTCACCGTGAAGTCGTAGGCGGCAGCGCACACCATGCGGCCCTCGACCTTGCCGAAGCCGCACACCACCGCGTCGGCCGGGGGCTTGTCGCTCTCGTCGCTCGACTGCATCCCCATCTGGGTGCCGTGCATGCCCACCTCGAAGAAGACGCCGTCGTCGTAGAGCTTGGCGAGGCGCTCCCGAGCGGTGAGCTTGCCGCGGGCGTGCTGCTTGTCGACTTTCTCCGGGCCCCCCATGGCGCGGATGCGCTCGCGGCGCGCTTCGAGATCTGCAATGAGTTCACGCATCGTGGGCATGGCGGCTCTTTCGTTACTTTCCGGTCCAGTTGGGCGTTCGTTTTTCCAGGAAGGCCATGAGGCCCTCGCGGGCGTCGTCGGTGCCGAGCACCGCGGCCAGGCGATCGCGCAGCATCGGCAGCGCGGTCTCGAGATCGAGATCGTCCTGCGCGGCGAAGGCCGCGAGGCCGTGGCGCAAGGTGCTCGGGCTCTTCTGCGCGACTTTGTGCGAGAGGTCCGCCACCGCTGCGTCCAGCTCCGCGGCCGGCACCACGCGCGAGAGGAGACCGAGCGAGAGCGCCGCGTCGGCACCGAGCTTCTCGCCGAAGAGCATCATCTCCATGAGTCGCCGCCGGGGAACCAGCCGCGCGAGCACCGCCATGATCATCATGGGAAAGAGCCCCACGTTCACCTCGGGCGTGCCCAGGGTGGCGTCGCTCTGGGCCACGGCAAACGTGCAGGCTGCAACGATTCCCAGGCCGCCGCCCATGGCCGGGCCGTTGACCCGGGCGATGGTGGGCTTGGGGCTGCGGCAGAGCGTGAGCAAGAGGTCGGCGTAGTCACCCTTGGGGGGTAGCGCGTCGGCCCCGCCCCCCGAGGTCATCTGCGCGAAGTCGCCGCCGGCGCAGAAGGCGTTGCCCTCACCGGTGATGACGATGCTGCGCACCGACGGCGCCGCGAAGGCGTCTTCGAGGGCGTAGAGCAGCTCGTTGACCATCTGCGGTCCGATGGCGTTCTTGCGTGCGGGGTTCGACAGCGTGAGGGTGCAGACGGACAGGCTATCTCCCCCCTGGCCCCGGAGGTCGCCCCCGAGGCCACTCACCCGGATCTTCTCGTAGGCGCGGGCGCTCATGGTTCAGGCCTGCGCCGGCGCCGGCGAGCCCGCGGTGGCCTGCGGCGCCTCCGGCTTGAACTGCCCGAGGCTCAGGATTTCCCGAGCCTGCTCCACGGTGGCGACCTTACGCCCGACGTCGCGCACCATGCGCGCGGCAACCTCGATGAGCTGGCCGTTGGACTGCGCCATCTCGCCGCTCGGGAGGTAGAGGTTGTCCTCGAGGCCCGCGCGAATGTTCCCGCCCAGCACCAGGGCGGTGCCGATCATGCGCCAGCCGGACTTGGAGATGCCGATGACCTCCCACTCGCTGCCGGGCGGCATGATCTTCGTCTGCAGCTGCAAGCTCTCCACCATCGGAGGAATGCCGCCGAGCACGTTCAAGATGAAGGAGAACTGGAGCGGCTTCTTCAGGAGCCCCATGTCGAGCAGCGGCCAGATGCCGTGGGTGTGCCCGGTGTCGAAGCACTCGAGCTCGGGCTTCACGCCGGCCTCGTTCATGGCCTTGAGGAGCTTGATGATCTTCTCGTAGGTGTTGGGGAACACCATGTCGAAGACGAAGTTCTTCCGGTTCTCGGAGTACTTCGCGTAGTTCATGGTGCCCATGTTGAGGGCGCCGATCTCCGGCCGCGACTCCTTGAGGTAGGTCGCCTGATCGGTCACGTCCTCGAGGATGGTGCCGGTGGAGAAGTTCAGGATGATCGGGCAGCGCTTCTGGATCTCCACCTTGATGTCGGCGAACACCTGCGGGCTGAAGGTCGGGCTACCGTCGGGGTTGCGCGCGTGGATGTGCACCACCGAGGCGCCGGCGTCGTAGGCCCGCTTGGTCTCCTCGGCGATCTCCACCGCGGTGTAGGGAATGCCGGCGCACTGCTTGCGATTGGCGAGCACGCCGGTGACGGCGCAGGTGATGACGCAAAGATCGGGATCTCTCATGGCTCCTGGTTTCCTTTCGGGCGCGGCCCGGGCTCGGTGCGCTCGCGAACACGGTTCGCGACCTTGGTGAGAATGCGGAGAAGATCGCGGGTCTCGGCGGGGCTCAGGATGCCCAGCGCTTCCTGAAACACTTCCATAGGCTCCACCGGGATCTCCCGGGCAATGGCAGCGCCCTTCTCGGTGAGGCGAATCTGGATGACCCGCCGGTCTTCGGTGGAGCGCTCACGGACCACCAGGCCTTCCCGCTCCATGCGATCGATGATGCCGGTGACGGTGCTGTTCTGGGCGCGGATGCGCTCCGACAGCTCGGTGAGCGAGAGCTTGCCGATCTGCTCGAGCCCCTTGATGACGGCCAGCTGCGGTCCCGTGAGCTCGGCTTTCCGGGCCAGCTCCTTCGTGATGCGACGCCCCTCGGTGTAGAGGTAGATGATCGCCTCGAGCACCGCTTCCGCGTCACCGGCGAGGTCTTTTCCGTTCTGCGCTGCCACGTGGGTACCTGATTGCCTCGAGATAGAAGGGAGCACGTCCGGCACGCGTCGTTCGTGCAAGGAAGTTTCGTACGCGAAATAAACCGCGGCGCCAAGCTCCCGTCAAGGGCGCCCGCGTGTTGACGCGCCACGTCGGCAAATCCCGGGGAAAAAGACAGGACACCGAGAGCGAGGCGGGTAGACTTCACCTTCGTGCGGACCGAGGTCATCGAGACAGCGCGACTTCGATTGGTGCCGGTCACCGTCGAGATCGTCGAGTGCACCCTGGCCGAGGAGCTCGACAAGGTTTCCCGGCTCATCGGCGCGCTGCTTCCGGATCCGTGGCCCGGCCGAGCGCTCATCGAGCGCGCGTTCTCGGCGTCCCTCGACGCCATCCGCGCGGACCCGACGTCGCGCCTGTGGGGCGATCGCATCGCCATCGGCCGCACCGGCGATCCGCCGCGGGTCATCGGCAGCGTGATCTTCCATGGACAGCCGGATGCAGACGGCATGGTGGAGGTCGGCTACGGCATGGAGCTCAAGAGCCAGGGGCTGGGGTACGCGACCGAAGCCACCGGCGCGCAGGTCGACTGGGCGCTCTCACAGCAAGGCGTTCGGAAGGTGCGCGCCACCACGCCGCCGTGGCATCGCGCGTCCATCCGCGTGCTCGAGAAGATCGGCTTCAGGCCGGCGGGCACCGACGATCACGAGGCGCTGGGCGAGGTGCTCGTCTTCGAACGCCTCCGCTGATCGGGCGATTCCACGGCGCATTTGAATATTTTTCCGCGACGTTCGTCCACGCCGTGGGTTTGGAACATCGCGGGGGAGTCTGCTAACGCTGGGGGAATGCGCGCCCCGTTGATGCTCGGTCTTGCCCTCTTGCTCGCCTCGGTCCCGGCGCATGCCCAGAAGGTCGCCCCCGACACCACCGACCAGGGTCCGGAAATTCCCAAGGCGCAGGTGACCATCGAGCTCGACGGCGGCACCAAGGCCACCTGCAACGAGCACGCGGCGCAGCCGTTCTTGATCCGCAAGAACTGGTTCGCGCGCCAGAAGGAGAAGGACGGCAACGCCTTCGCCAACGAGTCCCTCAAGAAGGCCATCGACTACCGCACCGAGAAGTACGGCCACTTCCCGGGCTACGGCGACGGGCGCCTCAACAAGTTCGCCCCCGCCCACTACGCCAAGTCGGTGAGCTTCATGGGGCTCACGCTGCAGGTGAACGAGCGCATCATTCCCGCGCTCAAGTGCGTGGAGGCCGCGCTCAAGGCCACCAAGGTCGGCGACGAGTACCACCCGCGGTCCATCGGCGGCATTCGCTTCAAGAACACCTACAGGGGCTCGGAAATCTCGAACCATGTCTATGGCATCGCCATCGATATCGAGTCCGATCGCAACACCTGCTGTAGCTGCGTGGATCCTTGGCCCAATCACCCGCTGTGCAAGAAGAAGGTCGCCTCCATCTACGAGCGCATGGCCATGCCGCGATCTTGGGTAGTAGTTTTCGAGCGTTACGGGTTCTACTGGCTGGGCCACGACGCCCTCCAGGACACCATGCACTTCGAGTACCTGGGCGATCCCGACAAGATCCTGAAGGGCAAATCGGACGAAGGTTGAGCCGCCGAACGCTGGTCTAGTACCTGCATTCGTTCGTGTTTTTCTTGACGACCGGGCTGTCAGTCGCCACTTTGGGCGACGTGCGGAGGGGGTACTTCCGCCCCATCCTGGTTGCTGGAGGTTCTCTATGCTTCGCTCGTTCCTTTCCTTCTCGGTGCTCGCGGTTCTCGCGGGCTGCTCGTCGTCCTCGACCACCACCACCACCTCGTCCAGCAGCGGCGGCACCGACACCGACGGCGGCACCGACGCGGCCATCTCCGCGGTGGCCCTGCCCTTCAAGCCCTCCAACATCTCGTTCCCGGGCATCGACACGGCCGCCGTGGGTGACTTCGTGGTGGACCGCGCCGACTGCACCTTCAGCACCGAGTCCAAGGAGACCGGTTGCGGAGACGTGAGCAAGCTCGGCTTCGCGCTCATCGACCAGCCTGGCGCCGGCAAGATTGCCGTGTACGTGGCGCGAAATATCCGCGTCGAGCCCAACGCCAACATCAAGGGTACCGGCACCTCGGCCCTCGCCATCGTGGCGCTGCAAGACTTCGAAGTCCTCGGCGGTGTCGACGTGGGCGCGCGTCAGGACTACGCGTCCCCCGGCGGCTTCGTGCATCCCTCGAAGGAGGAGACCAAGGGCGGCGGCCCCGGCGGCGGTGCCGGCGGTTCGTCGAAAGCAGGCGCC
>JABFRG010000959.1 GCA_013141295.1 Polyangiaceae bacterium | reverse complement strand
CGAGGTCGTAAACCGGCCGGCGCCGGGGGTCAAAACCCAGCGCCCCGAAGAGCCGGATGTGAACAGCACTTGTCCGGTTCTGTGAGAGGCGCCCCCGGGAAACCGGGGGTGCCTACTCGGTTCCGACGCCGCCCGGGCGCCGGTATCGGCGAAATTCCTCCCGCTTCTAAGGGCAGTCGGAGGCCATACCCGGCGTCCCGCGATCGGCTCCGCTGCCGCTCCAGGTATTCTGCGACGTGCACCAACCGCCTGCGGCCTGGGAGCCCACCAGCGTGAGCGTCTTGAGCTGGGCCGATGCCGCGGTTCCGCCCACGGCGAACGCGCCGTACTTGCATTCTGCAAGCAACGTGGGGCCGTCCTTGAGCTGGAGGACGCCGCTGGCGCTGTTGACCATCTGCACGCCCGGCTGCACCAGGCCGTACTCGAAGATGATGGCGGTGCCGGGCACGGTGCTGCCGGCGCGCTTGCGCACCATGACGCCGTAGGCGCCAGCGCCGAGCGTCACACCGGGGCCGACCACGCTCACCCGGGCCGACGAATCCACCAGCATCAGGCCCGCCAGGTTCAAGGTGCGCGTGGTGGTGTTGTGCAGCTCGACCCACTCGCTGTCGGGCTCGGTGCCCGCAGGGTTGTACATGACCTCGCTGATGAGCAGCTCGCCGGGGACGATGCCGGTGATCGGCGCCGACCCATCGGGCAGGGTCCCCGCGTCCTTCACCGTCTCGACGCTGCCATCCTTGCCGGCGTCCGGGTTCGGACGCGTGATGGGCCCGGAGTCCGGCAACACCTCCGGCGGCGGCGCCGCGTCGGTGGTGTAGATGGGCGGCCGCGTTCCGGTGGTGGGGTCGCTATCGGGCGCAGGCCCGCCCGCGGTGCAAGCCGCAACCAGCAAGAGCAACGGAACAATGCGTCGAGTGTGCACGCGACCCACATTGTGACGCGACGCGACGCACCCTGCAACCCCGCGCAGCACACGCCGCCAGAACGTCACATTGGGTGCATTCGATGAGTGGCACTGCGCGCCAACTTGGGCGCGCCGGGTGCGTGGGTCAGATCTGCCGCGGAACCTTGTCGAGATCGACCTGCTCCAGCGCGGCCCGGATGAGGGCGCTGCGGTTGGCCTTGGTCATCCCCCGCCCCTTCAGCTTGTCGACCAGCTCGTCGAGGTGCTCCAGGTCCTGGGTGTACAGGGAAATGCAGATGACTTTGTAGTGCGCGGGCTTCGGCGCGGCGCTCTTGCGCGGCTCCGGCGAAGGTCGGACCTCGCTCTGGGGCCCTTCCGGCAACGGGCTGTAGAACGCGCCCGAGAGCACGCCCGAAACCTCGTCGCCATCCAGCACCCGCCCAAATCGTTCGTCTCGATGCATGGCGTGCTCCTCAGGCGGTGATCCGCGCGTCGCGGACGGGGGCGCTTCCGGCGAGGCGCGGGTTGGTCTGGGTGGTCTGGGTGGTCTGGGTGGTTGCGGCAGCCGGGCCGGAGATGATGTGGTCCACGATGCGGAGGTAGTCTTCCGCGGCGTTGGAGTCGGGCGCGTACTCGAAGATGGTCTTGCCCACCGACGGCGCTTCCTTGAACTTGGTGGCCTGGCGAATCGGGGGCAGGCAACGCTCGCCGAAGTGCTCGGTCAGGGTGTCCACGGCTTCGCGACAGATCTTCGCGCGGGCATCGTAGAACGTGGGGAGCACGCCGTAGATCTGCACCGGATGGCGGAGCAGGCTGTTGACGTTCTTCACGGTCTTGACCACCTGACGCACGCCGACGAGGGAGAGGAAGTCGCAGGCGACCGGCACCAAGATCCCGTCGGCCAGCACCAGCGCGTTCTGGTTCAAGAGCGAGAGCGACGGCGAGCAGTCCACCATCACGATGTCGTAGTTCTCGGAGACCCGCGCCAGGCGATCGCGCAGGATGCGGTCGCGGTTCTGGCGGCCGGCGAGGTAAAGCTCGGCGGCGGCGAGGGTCTCGTTGGAGCCGATGAAGTCGAGGTTCTCGCGAACCTTCACCACCACGTCCTCGGGTTTCACGCCCATGACCAGCACGTGGTAGAGGCTCTTCTCGAGCTTCACGCCCAGCGATACGCCGACGTTGCCCTGGGAGTCGGTGTCCACCAGGAGCACGCGAAGCCCGCGCGCGGCGAGGCCGGCGGCCAGGCTCACGGTGGTGGTGGTCTTGCCGGTGCCACCCTTGTGGTTGAAGATCGCCAGCCGCGAGGGACCGGCGATGCGCTTGGTGCGCGGGAGCACGGCCACGTTGGTGGTAGCGGGAGCGCTGGCGGCCGGGGCGACGGGAGCGCCGCCGGTGACGACCGGTCGCGACGCGGGAGCGGGAGCGGCAGCCACCGGAGCGGCGACCGGAGCCGGCGCGATGGGTGCAACATGCACGGGTGCCGGTGATGCCGGAGCCGGCGCACGGAACGCGGGCGCCAGGGCGACTTCGGCGACCGGAGGCGGGGTCGCAGTGAAGCTCGCCAGGCGGGCCCCGCCGGACTCGAGGAGGAGTTGCTGACGGCACGCGTCGGTGCAGGCGTAGCCGCGGCCGCTTTTGACCTTGACCACCTGCGACACGAGGTCGACCACGAAGCGCTTACCGCAGCAGTCGCATGCGACGCCGCCGGTCACCTCACCGCGGACGTTCTTGCCGTGGCAGTCGTGGGAGCAGAAGAACGAGAACCCTCCTTGGGTCTCCTCCATCTGGTACCGGAACTGCACATCGAACTCCCGCCCACAAACACTGCAGCCCTCTTTCATCCCGGCCATGGACAAAGCCTCCTTCTCGCGTGCACTTCGCCAATCGCATACAGAAGCGAACGGGGCCAAGTTCTCTGCCGCCACTTTCTTCGCGAGCCCTTCACCTGGCTTCTCGCGCGCTGCGTGTATCCTCCATGTTTCCGGCGACTTCGACGCTCACGTTTAACCCGGGTTCTCGCGCGAAGAAAACCGCGCGCGAGTACCCCGAAGAAACGCGGGGTCCGCAGTATCTCGAAGAAACACGGGGGCATCCCGAGTCTTCACGCGCGGGGCGCGCCAGTAACTCGAAGAAACCGAGAGTCATCCCGAGCGAAGCGAGGGACCCCTCTACCACTTCGTCGCAGACCAGAAGGCGCAACTCCCTTCCCTCCCGCGACGGTATGAACGACAAAACACCGCGAGCGAGAGTTGCAGGCTCTCGCTCGCGGTGTTTTTCGGGAAGAAAGAAAGCGGGACTAGTTACTCGGCATCGAGCGAATCGCTCGCGAACTCGGCTGCGTCGAAATCTTCGGTCTCCACCGCGGGCTCGGCGGCCTTGGCCTCGGCCTCCACGGTCTCCTCCTCTTCGTCCTCGTCGTCCTCGACGGGCGCGGCAATCACCGGGAGCCGGCGCTTGCCCACGGGACCTTCGTCCACGTAGTCACGGAGCGCGCTCATGTCCTTGAGCGCCTGGAGCTTGGCGAGTCCCTTGACCTCCACCTGGCGAATGCGCTCGCGGGTGAGGTTCATGATGGCGCCGACCTCTTCGAGGGTGGTGCCGCCACGGTCCGACACGTCGAGGGCGCACGTCTCGTTCATCTCCCAGACCTCGAGGTCGGGGAAGTTGAGCTTGATGGCGCCGGTGCGGGCCGACACGTCGAGATAGAGGTGGTGCTTGCAGGAGACGAACGGGCACGGCCGATCGTGGCCGATGCACTCGGCGCGGGTCTTGGGGCGCTCGGCGCCGTCGACGTCCGGGTAGAGCAAGCGACCGAGCTCGAGCTCGCGCTTGGTCATGCGCTTCACGCTGATGGTGCGGGCGCGCACGTCGCGCTTGCGACGCGAGCGGCGCTGCTCACGGGTAACGGCCTCTTCGCCGTCCACGCCTTCGGCCGCGACTTCGCCTTCGACATCGGCCGAGGGATCGAGCGCGAGAGCCGCCGCGGTGGGGAAGATCCCCGATTGAAAGGTCGCCGTGGGAGCCGCTTCTTCTTCGGTCTCGTAGCCAAGGTCCAACGCCGCCGCAGTGTTTTTCGGATCCATGTCGCGCTCCTCCCGAGAGCTAGCCGCTACCTCCCTTCGGGCAAGGAGGTAGCCTGGCATCGAGAGTCCTCCGCCGGGCGAAGGGAATCTCGATACCCAAACTTGTTTTCGTATGCTTTCGCCCATCCCAGACAGAGGCCCTCGCCGCGCCCGAACAGGCACGCGGACGAGTCCGGTGCGCTACGCGCACCTCTCCCGGTTGCGACCTGCGGCGCGCCGGAGCACACCGACATGATCACACCTAAGTACCGGGCCTCTCACACATCCGAACCGCCGCAACTTCCGGCCTGAGGGGACTGTGTGAGCACCCCGTCTTCCTCCCGATCTGCACATCGGACGTCTGAGGAATCTGGGGCACCGTCGGAGCTCTGCTGCATCGAAAACCTACAGCGAGTCCGCGAAACCTGACGGGGCGAGTGGCCCCGGCGGTTGTGGACTATCGACGCTTTGGACCATATTCCACACGGATCTGCGGGGTCAATCCATGAGCACGCTTTTTTTTGAACGATTCCATAATGGAACTCGAATCCACTACTTAGATCGTGGCCCTGACAAACAATGTCAGCGAGACGCGTGCAGAATCCCCGCTTTCGTCGCACGCCGCCCGGAACCGAGTGGATGCTAGTCAAGGTGGCGATCGAAGCGCGAATTTGAGGGCGTTTTTGCGGTTTTCTTGCAGGCGGGGGGGCTTTCGGAGCAGGGCCCCGCGCGCTCACGCGCGACTTTCCCGCGGTGCACGTAGCGGCCACGAAGAGGGGCGCAAGGAAGCGCGGCGTTTTCGGCGCTTTTTGGCGCGCAAAGTCGCCCTTTTCGCCGGCGACGGCACGCATGCACACTACATATATCGCAGCGTCGCGTTTGTGTGCAGATTGCACACGTATCGGCGCACCGAGCGGGTTTTCATGGGCCTTGCCTTCGGGCGCAAAGCGCAGTTGTATGCGCCCATGCACGCAGCGCCGGCGGTCCACGACGTGAGTGCGCACGGGATCCGCATCCGCTTTCACGAGATGGGCAGCGGAAGGCCCCTGGTGCTGATCCACGGCTTTCTCGCCAACCGCCACACCTGGGACGACGTGCTGGGCCGGTTGGCCGCGGATTTTCGCGTGGTGGCCATCGATCTGCCGGGCTTCGGCGAGAGCGAGAAGCCGAACCCCTCCAAGTTCAAGTACGACTTCGACGCCTTCGCCGAGTCGGTGCTGGACGTGACGGCGGCGCTCGGGCTCTCCCGGGTGAGCGTGGGGGGCCACGGGCTCGGCGGCTCCATCGCCCTCGCGCTGGCAGCGCGGCATCCCAGCGTGGTGGAGAACCTGGTGCTGGTGGACCCCC
>JABFRG010000970.1 GCA_013141295.1 Polyangiaceae bacterium | reverse complement strand
GAGAAGAACATCCGTCGCACCTTGCAGCTCGTGCTCGAGGGTGAGGGCTACATCTCCCGCGGCGTGGGCACCGCCGAGGAGGCGCTGGTGATGCTGGCGAACCCGGAGATCCCGGTGGACCTGGTGATCCTCGATCTCAAGCTCCCGCAGATGAACGGCCTCGAGGCCCTCGCCTTGCTGAAGCGCGACGAATCCACCCGCGACGTGCCGGTCATCGTCATCAGCGGCCACGCCAGCGTCGAAGAGGCGGTCACCGCGGTGAAGCTCGGCGCCCGCGACTTCTTCGAGAAGCCCTTGGTGCGCGAGCGCGTGCTGGTGGGCGTGCGCAACGCCCTCGACGCCGACCGCTCCCGGCGTGCCCTCGCCCGCGTCGCCCAAGAGGTGGAGGCGCGCTACGAGATGATCGGCGACAGCGCGCCCATGGCTCGGGTCTTTCACGAGATCGAGCGGGTCGCGCCCACCAAGGCCGGCGTGCTCATCACCGGCGAGAGCGGCACCGGCAAGGAGCTCATCTCCCGCGCCATCCACCGGTTGAGCCCCCGCCAGGGCAGCCCCTTCATCAAGGTCAACTGCGCGGCCATCCCCCGGGAGCTCATCGAGAGCGAGCTCTTCGGCCACGAGCGCGGCGCCTTCACCGGCGCGCAGTCGCGCAAACGCGGCTTCTTCGAGCAGGCCCACGGCGGCACGCTGTTTCTCGACGAGATCGGCGACATGGATCTGGTGGCCCAGGCCAAGGTGCTGCGGGCCCTGCAGTCGGGCGAGATCTCCCGGGTGGGCAGCGAGCACGTGATGCACGTCGACGTGCGCATCCTCGCGGCCACCAACAAGGACCTGGCGCGAGAAGTGGAGCGGGGTGGCTTCCGCGAGGATCTCTTCTTCCGCCTCAACGTGTTCCCGCTCCGGAGCCCCAGCCTCCGCGAGCGCGGCGAGGACATCCCGCGCCTGGTGCAGGCCTTCATGGACCGTTTTGCCCAGGAAAACGGCACCCGCCCCAAGCCCATGGACCCGCAGGTGCTCGAGGCGCTGGCGACCCGCCGCTGGCCCGGCAACGTTCGTGAGCTCAAGAACGTGGTGGAGCGCATGGCGATCCTCTCCGGCGATCGCGTGACCATCGCCGATCTCCCGGAAGATCCCCACGACAGCCCGTTCGCCGACGAGGACGAGGGCGCCCACGACGACGCCGCAGCGCGCCAAGGCCACGCGGCCGGCGTGGCCACCCAGGCCAACGCCGATGGCAGCTTCGTCACCCTCCGCGAGCACCGGGAGCGCTCCGAGCGCGCTTACCTCCTGGAGACGCTCCGGGCCACCGCCTGGAACATCTCCAAGACCGCCGTCGTATTGGGTGTAGAACGCACGAATCTCCACAAGAAGATCCGCGCCCACGGCATCAAGCGCGGCGAGTGAATCTCCCTCAGCCGCGCCCCGTCGATCCGTAGCCGCCGGCGCCGCGCTCGGTGGGCGGCAGCTCTTCCACCTCGACCCAGGTGGCGCTCTCGACCTTGGCGAACACCACCTGCGCGATGCGCTCGCCCGGCGCGATGCGGAACGGCTCTTCCCCGTGGTTCACCAGCAGCACCGCCACCTCGCCACGGTAGTCGGCGTCGATGGTGCCCGGGCTGTTGAGGACCGTGATGCCGTGCTTTAGCGCGAGGCCCGAGCGCGGCCGCACCTGGGCCTCGAAGCCGGGCGGGAGCGCGAAGGCGATGCCGGTGGGGATCAGCGCGCGCTTGCCCGGGGCGAGGTCCACTGGCGCATCGAGCGCCGCCCGGAGGTCCATGCCGGCGGCTTGGGCGGTGGCGTACTGCGGGAGCTCGCCGGCGGATGGGCGCAGGCGTCGAACGGATACGGTCAGGGCCATGGCGCGCTCTCTATCATCCCGCCCCGAGCCGCGCGACGGCCTACGCGCGAGCTGCCAACGCATGCTAAGCATCCGCCCGTGCGAATCCCGCTCCTTGCCGCTCTCGTTGCCTTGGTGGCCGGCTGCGCCGCCAATTCTCCCACCGGCCCCACCGTCGGCCTGCGCTTCCGCGGCGGCCCGCCCACGGCGCGGGTGACCATCGACGACATCGCCGTGGGGCCCCTCGAGGAGATCGAGCGCCGCGGCGTGCGTGTGCGCGCGGGCGTGCACCGGGTGAGCGTGGAGGCCGACGGCTTCTTTCCGTTCGACCGGATCGTCAACGCGGAAGCCGCGGTGCTGGTGATTCCCGTGGAAATGCAGCACCTCCCGGATTGATTGCACGCGATTGCGCTTGACGCGCGTGGCAAAAAGGCAATAGTTGGCCCCCCTCGCACGTGCGGGGACGTTGAAGGAACCGACAATCATGGCGAATCGCGCGATCTGGAGCATGAAGAAGCGGCACGAGTGGCTTGCGACCCCCCTCAAGGCAAAGCGCATCAAGCGCGCCGTGCGGGTTCGTTGCGGCCTGCAGGACGCCATCGACCGTCGCGCCGGCACCACGCCGACCACCGAAGGCTGAACCTACCGTTTCACGCGGATGCGGCCGGGTGCCCTCGCTGGCGCCTGGCCTTTCCCCATTTTGTCTCGTGAGGGGTTACGGACTGCGCGCGAGCCGCGTGCGGCGGCATTCGTAGCCAGCGTAGAGCGCCAGCGCGAGGCCCGGGAGCGTGGCCAGGAGCGGCGTGATGCGCTCCGCTGCTGCCGCCTGGAGCGCCACCACCGTGAGCGCCACCGCGGCCCCCAGGCTGCCGAGGTAGCGACGCGTATGGGCGGACGTCCAGGTTGCGCCCAGGAGCGCCATGGCGACGCCTGAGAGCGCCGTCACGAGCACCGCAGCAAGCCGGCCGTGGTGGAGGGTGCGCGCGGCGGTGGCGGCCTTGGCCATGGCCTCGAGCTGCCCGTCGCCGAGAATGCGGATGCCGAGATCCGGCCCCTCGAAGGCGTTGCCGGTCCATGCGAAGTGCGGGGCCGACGGCGGCGCCGGGAAGAAACCATCCATCGCGGCCCCTGCCCCGAGCGCGGCGGCGGCAAAGGCGACCACCAGGCTCGCGCCCGCGGTCCAGGGCACGACGAAGTCGAGGGGCGTTGCCCCGAGCGCCAGCGCCGCGCGCATCTCCCCCCTGCCCCGGGCTCGGGTTGCCGCCCAGAGCGTTCCCACCAGCGCAGCCACCGGCGCCAGCGGGAGCACGCGCGACGCCCGCGTTGCGAGGGACAGACCGCCTTCGTCTGTGGCGGCGCCCAGGGCGAACGCGAGGCCGAAGGCGAACGCCGCATAGCCGAACGCGCGCATCCCCTCGCGGCCGGACAGACCAGGGATCCACGCGGGCATCCACGACGACGGCGTCGAGGAAGGTGCACGTGGGAGCGAGGGCGACGAAAGCGGCAAGGCGTCCGCGAGTTTCCATCAGTTCGCCCCTTAACGTTCGAAAATTCGGAGCTATGCTTTGAGGAGCTGCGTGCTCCGAATGGTTCGGCGAACGTGGCCAAGCAATCGGGCCCTTGCCCCACAGCCGAAACATCGCCCGCTTTGGCGATGCCGGGACCCTATCCGGAGGAGGTTTTCAATATGAAGAAACTCACAAGCCGTCCGGAGGTAACCGTCTAACGGCCAGATCCGCTGACGGCGTCCCTCGTTCCGCACGCCGAATCGCGGCCTGACCAAAGACGTCTCGGCTGTTCTTCCCGGCGCCCCCGTTCTCGCGAGAGCGGGCGCAAAGCGCGCCAAACCGAAACGCTGCGGTGGCCTTTGCCCGGCGCCTCCCTCGAGCGCGCTGGGTCCGGCGTACCGGACGAGTACGACACCCTTTCGCCGACCTCGCTTCGCGACTTTGAAAAAAAGTTGCAGGTAGGGTCGGCGAAACTCTTTGATCTGTATTGACATCCCCGGCCGTCAGGGTATGTTGCCGCTCGCTTTTCGGATTCCTTCTTGGGGGATCGTCTAATGGCAGGACGACGGTTTCTGGCGCCGTCTATCAAGGTTCGAATCCTTGTCCCCCAGCTCGGTGCTCTGTTTCACAAACGCTACAAAGCCCCGAAATCTCTTAGAAACTTAGTAGAACTTACGCTTACGGAGCCCCCTGAGAAGGGCCTCGTCGATTACGAAACGGCCCCATCGTCTAGCGGTTAGGACACCAGCCTCTCACGTTGGGAACACGGGTTCAATTCCCGTTGGGGTCGCAGCAGACGGCTCGAAAGAGCAAGCATCGGTGCCTCGGTCGAAAGACCGGGGCATCGTGCTTTTGTGGCGCATGGTCACGGCGGACCTCCAGTGCATGCCGTTGCTAGGCTGTCCGCATCGCGTGCTACTCCGAGATGCTCGACGTCGGTGCACGCGAGCGAGGGCGGCCCCTTGCCCGTGTCTCACGGCTGCTCGGGAGAACTATCTTCGCGTTGGCGCATGGAGCGAATGCTTCCCAATGTCAGGCCGCCCCGCCCGGACGAAGCCTGAGCCTCAGCGGGGCGCGGCGATCTCGTAGCGAACGTCGTGGGCCTCGGTGAGATCCGGGATTTCCCAACGCTCCATCATCCCGAGGATGGCCTTCTCCGGCACCTCTGCGGCGCGGCTCCGGTTCTGCGCCCAGAGGCGCTCGCGCGGCGCTTCCACGTACACCACGCGGATGCGCGCGTGGTAGTCGCCCAGGAGCGAGAGCAAGGGGCCGCGAAACCGCCGCGTGATGTTGGTTGCATTCCACACGAATCGCTCGCCCCGGCGCAGGTGCTCCTTGGCGCGCTCGCGAGCTGCCTGGATGACGCTGCCCTGGTTGTCGCTGTGGTCGATGTCGAGCTCCTCCCGGAGGCCGTCAAGGGAGACCACCGGCCAGTCGCCGAAGTGCGTGCGCACGTAGGTGTCTTTTCCGGAGCCCGGGAGGCCCGACATGACCACCACCTCGGTCTTGGTGTCGTCGAACACCGGCACGTCCGGGTGCCGGCCTTCGGCGCGAAAGAACGTGTAGCGGGTGTGCGCGCTGGGGAAGGCCCGCGGCCGATCGAAGCACCCTTCGTCGCGACAGAGCTCGCGATAGAGCTCGATGGCGTCGAGGATGCGCGGCATGTCGGCGCAGATGCGTCCGCGAATGTCGGCCTCGGCGACGATGGCCAGCAGATCGCAGCGGGCCACCAGGCTGATCTCCGCGGCCAACCGCTGCGCGTCGGGCCGCTCGATGAGGTAGAACGGAATCTGGTGGTGGCGCACGAGGCCGCACACGCGCTCCCGGGTGTCGAAGGCGATCCCCTGCTCCCACAGGATCTTCCGAGCCATGAGCTCGCCGCGGCGGGAGTGGCCCTTCGCGGTGATGCGACCGTCGTCCTCGGTGCGCGTGGTAGCCGGTTTGGCCACGTCGTGAAGCAGGCAGGCCAGGTACACGG
>JABFRG010001139.1 GCA_013141295.1 Polyangiaceae bacterium | reverse complement strand
TCGGGACTCCAGGAGCCTCGGGAAGGACCCGAGCCTCTGGGCCGTAGCCTCGCACGCGCCGTCAGGACGGCGGCCGACCTGCAAAAGTAGTTGTCGTCGCCCTGCAGAAGTAGTTGTCGCTCATCAGCGCACCATCCCGCCGCTCTCCACGACACGGTAGTGCCATGAGCCGTCGGCGTCGGCGCTGCGCCGATAGTGCTCCACACGGGCCGCGCCTTGCGAGACGAGCAGGTAATCCGTGAGCGTCGGGGCGGCCCCGTAGGCGGACCACTTCTCGCCGCGGTCGAACGCCTCCGTGCTTCCCGACAGCACTTTGACCACGATGCTCGGGTTCAAGAGTGTCGCACCTTCGGTCTTCACGCCTCCGCAAGCCACCACCACGTCGGGGTACACGTAGCTATCGCCGAGCTTCACCCGCTGATCCGACGAGAGCACCTGACAGCCTCGCCCTCGCATGGCCCCGCGAAGCTCCGCGCCAGCCGACATCGCGAGCAGGTTGTGGCGCGGGCTCCCACCGGCCATCGCGAACACGTCCCCGCGGTGGAGCTCGTGTTTTTCCTTCTGCCCGGCCTCCCACGCGAGGTACTACTCCGCGGTCATCGGCACCGGCGAGCGGTCACTGGCGGCGTAGCCATGACCCGAAGATACCGCACAAAAGGCGCTCCGGCCAGGCGCCGCCGCCGCAGGCGACGAGCGCCGAAGCCCGGTTGCGCCTCAGAACGCAGCGTCGAGCACGACGTCGCCGGTGACCCCCACCTGGTACGCGGAGACGCGGCGTTCGAAGAAGTTGGCGACCTCCTGCACGTCCTGGAGATCCATGAACGCGAAAGGGTTCTTCGCCGCGTAGCGCTTCTCGAAGCCGAGCGTGGCCAGGCGCTGGTTGGCGCAGTACTCGAGGTACTGCCGCATGTCCTTGGGCGAGAGGCCGGCCACCCCCTGCCCCAGCAGATCTTCGGCGAACAGCATCTCGCAGTCGATGGCCTGGTCGATCATGGCGCGCACGTCGGCCTGCAGCGCCGCGTCGAAGAGCGCGGGCTCCTCCTCGCGAATGGTGCGCACCGTCTCGAAGGCGAAGTCCATGTGCACACTCTCGTCGCGGAACACCCAGTTGGTGCCGGCAGCGAGGCCGTGGAGTAGGCCCTTGGAACGGAGAAAGTACACGTAGGCGAACGCCGCGAAGAAGAAGAGGCCTTCCACGCACGCGGCGAAGCAGATGAGGTTCAGGAGCTACGCGCCGCGTTCCCAGCGAAGTAGACGACGATTCGTCGCTTGGGCGGCGGAAGATCGGGAAACGTCATCCGGAGCGTCGGGCGAGAATCCGGAGGCTCGTGCCGCGAAGAACGTCCACTCCGGAAACAGACCCGCAACGGCGAGCAGCCGTTCTCCTACGACTTGGTCGTAGCTCTCGTCCTCGATCACCACCACCACTTCCTGGCTTTCGTCGTCACAGACCAAATTCACCACGCCACCATCGAACGAAGCCACCACGCGCTGCAAGAAGTCGCTGCCCCACGGGATGAGCGACACCTCCTCATTTGGAAGGTACTCGCAGACAGTGGCCATGCCAGTGGCTTCCAGCTCGGCCAACGCATCCGTCGCGTCTACGGATGGGATCGTCGACGCGACAGCTACCAGCGTGCATCGGCCCGGATCCCGGCTGAGAGCAACGACCTCCAACGGCGCACGCGCGAGCTCGGGGACGTTGTCGAGAAGGAGTCGCACCACTGCGCCGGCCGGGGAACGACCGACGTCGGTCTCGTCGACCTCGTGGCTGTCGGGGTCGAACCGGCGCCCTCCGATCTGAACCGTGACGGGGCTTTGCTCGTCGAAGTTTATCTCAATGAGTGGCAATTCCCGATGCGATGCGCGGACGAACGCGTCGTCACTCCGGACGACATTGAAGCCCCGCGCTTTCAGATACTTTGGAACAGCGATGGCGGGACCGATGAGCCCTTGCGCGACGCCTTCGAGGACAACGCGAGCAATCCGCGCAGCCTCGGGTGGGCCGAGCCTCAGGTTTTCGTCGACGATGGCGAGATATGCAAATCCGCCTTCGTGCGGCGCGCGGTACAGCGACATGATCTCATCCAGCATACCTGCAGCAGCCAAACAGACACCGAAGGCGTCTTCCTCATCGAGTTGCCACTTGCGTTGTTCCAGTACGCGGATGCCGGACTTCTCGCCATAGTCCCGGAGTGCGAGCGCCGGCCCGCGCGCTGACGCCGGCAATCCTTCGTTGGCCCAACCCCAGAGGAGGGAGCTGTCACCACGCGCCCAGGTAGCGAACACGCCGGCGCGCGTTTGCAGGCGACCACCGAATACCAGGATCCCCTTCTCGACATCCATCTCCCAGCTTGCGTCGCCGATGCGCTCACCAAAGGCGATCTGCCGTTCGTGAGCCAACAACCAGCCTGCGTTATAGAGCTCGCTAAACGGGTCCTCGTCAACCATATGAACCACCTAGCACTACTGAGAGACTTCGGCCATTCCCGTCGTTTCCCAGTGCCCGCCTCGGGCTTGGCGACCAATGCAAGCGCCCGCCGGCGACTTGCGGTGCCGCCGCGGCGACCATCACGCCACGCGGCAATGGCTCAGCCTTCCACTAATTCCGGCGGTCTCGCCGCTTCCGTCCCGCTGCCGCGGTGCGACTGCAACGCACATGCGAATCCGGCGCGCATCTCTCGCAGTAGCGCTAGACCAGCTCGTCGCTGAAGGAGACCATCGAGGGCACGTCTATCAACGCCGACGCCCGATGCAACGTAGGCCGTCGGAGGGCACGGCTTTTGGCGCGACTTGGGGTGGGCCTTGTCCCAAATCCGTCGACACGGCACCAGGGGACGTCGTCGCGCACTCGGATTTTGAGCGCGTGCCGAGTACCCACACATGCTTGGCTGGTGATCTCGATGGCATGCGTGGCACTTCAGCGTGCCACGCGTGCCGATGGAAGTGGGGTCGCGGTTGCGCCTCAGAACGCCGCGTCGAGCACCACGTCGCCGGTGACCCCCACCTGATACGCGGAGACCCGGCGCTCGAAGAAGTTGGCGACCTCCTGCACGTCCTGGAGATCCATGAACGCGAAAGGGTTCTTCGCCGCGTAGCGCTTCTCGAAGCCGAGCGTGGCCAGGCGCTGGTTGGCGCAGTACTCGAGGTACTGCCGCATGTCCTTGGGCGAGAGGCCGGCCACCCCCTGCCCCAGCAGATCTTCCGCGAACTGCATCTCGCAGTCGATGGCCTGATCGACCATCGCCCGCACGTCGGCCTCCAGCTCGGCGTCGAAGAGCGCGGGCTCCTCCTCGCGAATGGTGCGCACGGTCTCGAAGGCGAAGGCCATGTGCGCGCTCTCGTCGCGGAACACCCAGTTGGTGCCGGCGGCGAGACCGTGGAGCAGGCCCTTGGAACGGAGAAAGTACACGTAGGCGAAGGCCGCGAAGAAAAAGAGCCCTTCCACGCAGGCGGCGAAGCAGATGAGGTTCAGGAGGAACTTCTTGCGGTCCGCCGCCGACCCCAGCCGCTGCATGTCGCCGGCGCTTTCGAGCCAGCGCTGGCAGAACTCGGCCTTGGCGCGGATCGACGGGATGTTGTCCACCGCGGCGAAGGCCCGGTGGCGCGCCTCGGGATCCGGCACGTAGGTGTCGAGTAGCGTGAGGTAGAACTGCACGTGCAGCGCCTCTTCGTAGAGCTGCCGCGACAGGTACATGCGGGCTTCCGGCGCGTTGATGTGCCGGTAGAGCGAGAGCACCACGTTGTTGGCGACGATGGAGTCGCCGGTGGCGAAGAACGCCACCAGGCGCTCCACCAGGTGCCGCTCGGCCGGCGTGAGCTTGTTCTGCAGGTCGCCCACGTCGGTGGCGAAGTCCACCTCCTCGACGGTCCAGGTGTTCTTGATGGCGCCCCGGTACATCTCGAAGAACTTCGGATACGACATGGGCCGCAGCGTGAGGCAGAAGCCGGGGTCGAGGATGCGGGCGGGCCGGGACGATCCGCTGGTGAACGCGGCGCTCATTGGCAGGCCTCGCAGGACTCGGGGTTTTCCAGGGAGCAGGCGATGGCCGCGGCGTCCTTCTCTTTCACCGCGGGCGGTGAAGGCGTCCAACCGGAGGAAGCGCGGGGATCCCCTTGCGGATCACTGGCCGCGGGCATCTCGCTCACGGTGGTCTTGGCGATGCGCGTGGCCGGCCGCGACCGCAGGTAATAAGTGGTCTTCAGGCCCTTCTTCCAGGCGTAGAAGTACATGCTCGAGAGCTGCCCGATGTTGGGGCTCTCCACGAACAGGTTCAGCGACTGGCTCTGGTCGATGAAGGCGCCGCGATCGGCGGCCATGTCGAGGATCGATCGCATGGGGATCTCCCAGGCGGTTCGGTACACCGCGCGCAGCTCCGGCGAGAGCTCGTGCATGCCCTGCACCGAGCCTTCGGCCAGCTTGAGCTTGGTGCGGGTCTCGTCGTTCCACAGGCCGAGCTTCTTCAGATCCGCCACCAGGTAGCGGTTCACCTGGAGAAAGTCGCCCGAGAGCGTCTCGCGCTTGAAGAGGTTCGAGACCTGCGGCTCGATGCACTCGTAGGCGCCGGCGATGGACGCGATGGTGGCGGTGGGCGCGATGGCGACCATGAGGGAGTTGCGCAGGCCGACGGTCTTCACCCGGGCGCGGAGCGCGTCCCAGCGGGCCACGTCGTCCGGCACCACGCCCCAGGCATCGAACTGCAGCTCGCCGCGGGCCGCACGGGTCTCGGCGAAGGCCGGGTGCGCGCCGTGCTTCTCCGCGAGCTCCACCGAAGCCGTGAGCGCGTGGAAGTACACTTCCTCGGAGATGCGCCGGGAGAGCGCGCGCGCCTCGGGCGCGTCGAACGGGAGGCCCATGCGGAAGAACACGTCTTGCAGGCCCATGAGCCCGAGCCCCACCGGACGCCAGCGGCTGTTGGAGCGGGCGGCGCTGTCGATGGGGTAGTAGTTCAGATCGATGACCCGATCGAGCTGACGGATGGCCAAGCGCACCGTCACCGCGAGCTTGTCGAAGTCGAAGCGCACGCCATCCTCGCCCTCCACCAAGTGTCGCCCGAGCTGGATGGAGCCCAGGTTGCACACCGCCGTCTCGTCTTGCGACGTCACTTCGAGGATCTCGGTGCAAAGGTTCGAGAGGTGCACCGCGCGGCCCGGCAGCGCCGTCTGGTTGCAGCCGCGGTTGGAGGCGTCCTTGAAGGTCATCCAGCCGTTGCCGGTCTGGGCCAGGGTTCGCATCATGCGCGCGTACAGATCCCGCGCCTTCACGGTGCGCTTGGCGAGACCGGCCGCTTCCGCCTCCAGATAGCGCGCCTCGAAGGCCTCGCCGTAGAGGTCGGGCAGATCCGACAC
>JABFRG010000366.1 GCA_013141295.1 Polyangiaceae bacterium | reverse complement strand
ACCTGCACCGCCTCGCACGCCGCTTCGGGCTCGTTCAACAAGGCTTTCGACCGGCGCGCGGGCCACCAGCGACGGCCACGCAGTCACTCGCGGCCGGGCGAAAGCCTTCCTGTTTCTTCGAGATACTCGCGGCTCCGCGCGTGAAGACTCGGGGGGGACGTGGCCCGTGTCACCCCCTTGGGTGACGTGCATGGGTCGGCGGGTCCGCTACGGTGAAAGGGTATGGTCAAGGTTCGTCCGGTGTCTCGACGGCCGCCCCGACTGGTCCGTTCCGATGCGGTGCGCACGCTCCTGCTGCGAGCCGCCGGACAGGTGCTGGTGGAGGACGGCCACGCCGCAGCGTCCATGAGCCGTATCGCCCTTCGCGCCGGAGTCAGCCGGCCCGAGCTCCTCGCGTACTTTCCCACCAAGGAGGCGCTCATGGCCGAGCTGGTGAAGGGGTTCCTCGAACGCACCAGCCACGCTCTCACGCGCGTCACCATGACCGCCGCCGAGGCGTCGCCGCAGGCGCGGGTGCGTGCGGCGCTCGATCAGCTGGTGGCCGCGACGTTGCCGGAGGCTCAGCTCAACCGCGCGCTCCTGCTCGAGCTCCCGAACCCGGTCGCCCTCGATTCCTCCGGGCTCTTCCTCGAGATGTCGACCGCAGTGGCCACCAGCCTCATGGAGCGTCACCAAGCGCACCTGCGCGTCACCGACGTCTCCGCCGCCGGGCACATGCTGGCCACGCTGGTGCGCGGCTCCTTTCTCATGGAGCTCCTGCGGCACCCGCACTCGGGTCTCGAGAGCGGCGTGTGGGCTCGGGAGATGTCCGACCTCATCTGTCGCTATTTGCTGCGCTGACCTCCGCGCTACAGGTAGTAACCCAGCGCGCTTCGATAGGCGACGCGGTCGAACCAGAGGTCGCGCCAGGGGCCGTCGAAGGGGCCGATGTCGTCGGATATCGCGAGGGTGTTCCAACCGGGGGCCGACCAGACCACGCAGTCGTCCTCCACCCGCACCGCGACCCCGAAGTAGCCGCAGCCGAGATCGCCGCACTGCGCGCACACGTAGAGCACCGCGCGCGAGGGCGTGTGCGGCTTGGGCCACAAAAGGCGCGCGTAGCTGCGCTCGACCTCGCGGGGCAAGGCGCCGAAGACCGATATCAAGTCGCGCCCCAGGATGGAGCGGAGCGGCTTGCCGTTGATGGCGAAGTCGCTGAAGCTTCGCGCGGCCTCGCCCCTGCGATCGAGGGAGGCGGACACGAAGGACAGCGCATCCATACTGCCGCTCGCGTTGGGGGCGAGGGGCGACATCCTCAGTGACCCATTTCGACGTTCTTGTTGTCGGACTTGCGGAGCACCATCACGAGCGGGAGGGTGGCGATGAACAGGAAGGCGGTGGCCCAGAAGGTATCGCCGAACGAGAGCACCGCCGCCTGCGCCTGCGCACCCTGCTCGAGGAGCGCCATGGCCTTGGCGTGGGCGTTGTCGGGATCGAAGCCGCGCTGGACGAACCCCGCGGTGAGCATCTGGACCCGCTGGAGCACCTGAGGATCGCCGCTGCCGAGCTTCTCGACGAGCACCGCGTGGTGGAAGGTCTGTCGTCGCGAGAGCAGCGTCGCCAGCACCGCGACGGCGATGCTCCCGCCCACCTGGCGCGTCAGGCTGAAGAACCCGGTTGCCGCGGCGACGTCCTTCTTGGGGATGGGCCCGAGGGTCGCCATGTTCAGCGGCAGGAACATGAGCACCGTTCCGAAGGAGCGGATGATGAGCGGCCAGAACAGATCGCCGGTGCCGGTCTGGGTGGTGAGCCGCGTGAGCATCATGAGCGCGAAGATGATGGTCACGCCTCCGGCCACGATGAGCGCCCGGGAATCGAAGCGGGTATTGAGCTTGGCGGCGATGGGCATGGCCACCGCCGACGCAAGCGCGCCCGGCAAGAGCAGCATGCCCGTGTCTTGGGAGCTGAAGCGCAGGATCGAT
The DNA here is from genome assembly GCA_013141295.1 of Polyangiaceae bacterium. Taxonomy (GTDB): domain Bacteria; phylum Myxococcota_A; class Polyangia; order Polyangiales; family Polyangiaceae; genus JABFRG01. Next base: position 3,394 of record JABFRG010000366.1, on the reverse strand, counting down.
TGCGCGAAGATGGGGATGGCGAAGAGGGCGCCGTAGAGGCCCATGCCCACGGTGATGGAGAGAATGCTCCCGGCCCAGAGCGACCGATGCCGCAGGACGCGGAGGTCCACCACCGGACGGTCCGAGGAGAGCTGCCGCTCCACGAAGACCACCAGCGCCGCCACGGTGGCCACCGCGCAGGCCACGATGTAGGGGGAGTCGAACCAGTCCTCCGATTGCCCCTCCTCGAGGAACGTCTGCATGCTGCCGAGGCCCACCGCGAGCAGAGCGATGGCCAGCCAGTCGATGGGTTTCTGCACCTTGGTCTGCGGCGGATCGTTGGGCAGGTAGACCAGGCACATGAAGAAGGCGGCGATGCCCACCGGTACGTTGACGAAGAAGATCCATCGCCAGTTGACGTTGCTCACCAGGTATCCGCCCAGGGTGGGGCCGATGGCCGGGCCGGCGATGACGATGGCGCCGAAGAAGCCCTGCGCCGCCGGCTGCTCCTTCTTGGGAAACGTCTCGAAGAGGATCGACTGCGCCTTGGCCATGAGGCCGCCGCCGCCCAGGCCCTGGAGAACCCGGGCGACGATGAGCACCGGCAGCGAGGTGGCGGCGCCGCACAGCACCGACGCGAAGGTGAAGGCGATGAGCGAGAAGATGAAGTAGCGCTTCTTTCCGAACCGATCGCCGAGCCACGCGGTGAGCGGGAGGATGATGACGTTGGCCACCGCGTAGCTGGAGACTACCCAGCTCACCTGGGCCAGCGTGGCGCCCAGCGAGTTCTGCATCTCGTTCAGGGCCACGTTGACGATGCTGGTGTCCACCACCTCGAGCAGGGCCCCGAGCGCCACTGCGATGGCGATCATCCACTTGTTGACCGCCTGCGGCGCGTCCGCGGCCGGAAGAGAGGTGACGGAGGCCGCCATGACCGCCTCAGTTCCGCGTATCGATGGTGAGCTCGACGCTCATGCCCGGCCGCAGGGAGACCCCGGTCGGAAGCTTCTTCAGGCGCACCTTCACCGGCACCCGCTGCACCACCTTTGTGTAGTTGCCGGTAGCGTTGTCCGGCGGCAGCAGGCTGAAACGCGCGCCGGTGGCGCCGGAGAAGCTCTCGAGCTCCCCTTCGACCTTGGCCCCGGGAAAGGCGTCGACCTCGATGTGCGCCGCCTGACCGGCGTGCATCTTCACGAGTTGCGTCTCCTTGAAGTTGCCGGTCACCCACACGTCCTGGGTGGGAACCAACTGCGCCACCGGCTGCCCGGCGGTGACCATCTGGCCGACGCCGATGGTCTTCTTCGACACCACGCCGTCGCGGGGGGCGAGAATTTTTGTGTAGGATACATCGAGAGCCGCGAGGTCGCGCAGGGCCTTCAGGGTACCGACCTGGGCCCGCGCCGCACGGGCCCGGGCTCGGGCCTGCTCGCCCAGGAGATCGACGTTGCTCGACTGCTGCAGGCGCGCGTCGGCCTCTTGCACGCGGCTCCAGGCCTGGCTGGTGCCGGCGCGGAGCGTGGCGAGGTGCGCTTGCGACTGCGCGAGGGCCGCCGCCGAGGTGTCGAAGGTGGCTTGCGCTTGCTCCAGCTGCGACGCGGGCATCGACCCGGAGGCCACCAGCTTCTGCGTGCGCTCGAGCTCGGTCTTGGCCTTCTGGTGCGAGGCCGTGGCCGATGCGACCTGGGCCTCGCCTTCGGCGATCTGCTCCTTGGTGGCGGCGGCGGAGCTGGCCGCGCCCTGGAGCGAAGCCTGCGCCACGGACTTGTTGCCCTTGGCGTTGGTCTCCACCACCCGGGCGTCGGCCTCCGCGGCCTCGGCGGTGGCGGTGCCTGCTGCGAGGTTCGCCTCGGCTTGGGCCAGCTTGGCCTTCGCCGTCTCGTCGTCGATGTCGGCGAGCAGCGCGCCCGCCTTCACTTCCTGGTTGTCGACGAAGTACACCTTGGCGACCAGACCGCCGATGCGCGCCGGTACGGCGACGATCTCGGCGTCCACCTGGGCGTCGTCGGTGCTCTCCATGCCGCGGTGGCTCGCGTAGTAGTACGCGCCGTACGCCACGCCTACTGCCCCCAGGATGGCGAAGACCAGCTTCCGTCTGCTGCCCGCTCGCGAAGCGGCGGGGCCCTCGGGCGCCGTAGCAGGAGCGGGGGCGGCAGCAGCTGCGTCGGAAATGGGGGCGGCGGACATGAGCCTCGGTGAGATGCGCTAACGCAACCAACTGTTGCGTTAGCCAGGAATAACGCGCTGGCCTTGCAAACGCAACTTCGAGTTGCGATAGTTCCGGGGCACATGGAACGCGTGACGAAGCGCCCGGCGGTGACGGTGGGCACGAGGCCCGGTGGTCGCAGCGAACGGGTGGTTCGGTCGGTGCTCAAGGCGGCCGCCGAGGAGCTCTCGCTCTCGGGATTCACGAACTTTCGCGTGGAAGAGGTGGCGCTTCGGGCGGCGGTGGCGAAGACCACCATTTACCGACGCTGGCCCACCAAGACCGACCTCGTGGCCGCCATGCTCCACGCGCCGCTCATCGCCGACGACGCCACCGTAGACACCGGCTCGCTCCGGGGCGACCTGCTGGAGACGCTCCGGCGCGGCGTCGCCAAGGGCGGCACGCCGGAGGGGCGCGCCGCCATCCGGATGGTCCAGGCGGAGATCGAGAACCCCGAGGTGGCGGAGCTGGTGCGGGTGCTGCGCCGGGCCCGACGCAAGGCGTTTCGCGAAGTCGTGAAGCGCGCGGTGGCCCGCGGCGAGCTCGCCCCCACCGTCGACTCCAACCTGCTCCTCGACATGATCATGGGGCCGGTGCACGGGCGCATGCGCCTCGGGGAGCCGGTGCCCGCGTCGCTCATGGAGTCGGTGGTCGACATCGTCGTCGCCGGCTTCAACGCCGCGGCCGCTCCGCCCCGCCGCTGATCGCGGAGGTCGCTCCCGATGAGCTCGATCGCCGGCGTGATCGTCGTCGAGCCATCCGATCCTTCCGCGGGCGCTCTGGGCAACATGGTCACCGTTTGGCCACTGCAATGACGAATCCGTCGATGTAGGCCATCCGAGCCTCCTTGCTGGTCCGGGTGCAGAGCCGCGCCGATTGTCGATTTCGCACGATCACGTGAGACGGTCTCGAATCCCGCGGCGTCAGGTAGATGACGCGACAAACCAACGCGTGAGGAGAATCTGCCCCATGAAGCTTTCATCGTTCGCCGTCGTGCTTGTCTCGAGTCTCACCTCACTCCTCGTCGCATGCTCCAGCGAGGAGCCCACGCCCGAGGATACGGCGAGCTTGAAGGCAGCCATCTGCAGTGGTGGTGGCGGCGGCGGCGACACATGTACCGACGCGAGCGGCTTCTGTCCGCCGGAGTGCTCGTACTGCTTCCAGTCCGCGACGGAGCGCATCCACCTGCAGAACTTGTGGACCTGCCAGGAC
>JABFRG010001055.1 GCA_013141295.1 Polyangiaceae bacterium | reverse complement strand
ATGTGGCCTCGGCCCTGGCGCCTTCGCCGCTCACCGCCTCGCTCACCGGCGTTCGCGACCACCGGGACCGGCGCGACCGCGTTGTCGCCGAGGAGCGTGGCGCGGAGGACGCCCTTCGAGGTGCCCACGACGGCAGCGCCTTGCACCGTGCCCAGCGCCAGAGCCTGCGCGTCGCCGAGCGCGACCGACGTGGCCGGCGCGAGCGTTCCGGTGGTGGGTGCACCTTCGGTGCGCGCGATCTCGGGATCGGAGCTGGAGCTGCATGCCGCAGCGAGAACAGAGACGACGATGGGGGAAGCGAAGCGCCGCATGGGACAGCGCTACGCAACCGTCGTGCCGCCCGCCGCGGCGAGCCAAGTACTCGAACTTGCTCGCGTTCGAGGCCTTCCCCGGGGTCACCGCACCACCCATGATCGCGCGGGACATGGTATGAACCGCGAGATCATCCCGCTCTTCGCTGGGGAAAACCGTCCGCGCGCTCTACCCCCGCACCGCGCCCGGCGTTACGTCGATGTAACCTGCACGGAGCGCGCCAGCGCGCCGCTCAGGGCACGTTCTGGAGTGACATGCCGGTCTGCGCGAGGGTGGTGGCCACCGGCTTGTTCCAGCGCTCACGGAGGGGCTTGAACATGTTCTCGCCCATGAACTTGATCTGGTCGATGTGCGCCTCTTTGTTGGCGCCGGCGTAACCGAGAGCGGTGAAGAGGCCGCGCTTGGCTTCGTAGCTCGGTTGCCGCGGATCGCCGGTCAGGCTCTTCTTGGGCACGCCCAGATCGTCGAGCAGGGCCTTGGTGGTCTCGGCGACCGACGCGTACTCCACGGTGGGGATCGCGGTGTGGGTGCACACGAACAGGCGCTGCCTCGCCACCGCTGCGCGGGCGAACGCGAACGTTCCGCTGAGACCATCGGTGTGGATGGTGCGCAGCTGCGGATTCACGAAGGCGCTGAACATGCCGTCGGCGATGAGCACGGCGTCGACCCGATCGCGCACGGCGGCCGATTGCAGCAGCGGACGAAGGGCGCCGAAGCCGGCGCTCCAGGCGGAGAGCGCGACGCGCCCGGCGGAGAGCGTCGGGGTACCGCCCATCGCCAACGTGGAGAGCGTCTTCTCGAGGATGGTCTTGAAGACCGGCTCGCCCGCGCGGGCGAACGAGCTGTAGGCACCGGAGGTGACGCCGAGGTTGATGCTCACCACCACGGCGTTGAGCTGCGCGGTGACGAAGTTCTCTTCCTGCAGCTGCGAGCCGCCGTGGAAGTGCACGACGATGTCGGCCTTTCCGTCGCGCGGCGCGAACCAGGCGGGTCGGTACACCACGTAGGGCACCGAGTAGAGCCGGGTGCCGCCCACCTTGGGCTCCTCGACGCGGATGATCGGGGCGTCGGCGAAGGCTCGACGCGTGAGCAGCGATGCCGCCGCGAATCCCAGCAGTGTGCGGCGACCAACCTGCATGGCGAAGGAGCATACAGGCGAACCGCCGCGAGGAAAGGCGGAAGCGACATGGGCGCGACGGAACGGTCGCACCCACGCCTACGTCGAGACCGTATGAGGTGCAACGAACTGCGCGTAACCCGAGCGGATCTTTCTAGATGGCGCGTGACCTCAGGGGGCCGGGTAGCCCGCGCCGAGTGTCTGATAGAAGGAGAGGACGGACGCGTTGTCGGGAATGCGTCGCTCTTTTTCGCCAGCGTTGTAGCCCCAGCGCGACCAGTGGATGTCCTGCGCCTCGAAGTACGTGACGAGGTCCTTCTCGTAGGCGAGCTGTCCGCCGGCGGCCGTGCTCGCACCGAACTGGTCCGCCACCAAGGGCACGTGGTGCTTGGCGCGAAAGGCCAGCGGACGGGCGAAGTACCAGGCGGCGAAGTCGGGCGAGAGGCACGCGTTCCAGTTCACGAGGTCGGCGGGTGTGGGGTCGGCCTTGCCGCGACCGGTGCGGGCGTTGAACACCAGCGGCGAGTCGTCCGGCAACTTGTACTTCTCGCCGGGGAGCACTGCGAGGAGACCGTCGTAGTTGGTGACCTTCGCGGTGGGATAGCTGGGCATGGATCCGTCGATGGAGGTGCCCTTGTCGATCCACGGCTTGGGCGTGAGGAAGTTCACTTCGTACACCACGCGGCCCGCGTATGCGGTGAGCCCGTCGTAGTAGCGATCGTTCCACAGCTCGAGGGGATCGTAGTTGTACGCAGGCCCCACGAAGAAGGGCGTGACCGCGTCGCCGGCCGCGCTGGTGATGGCGCCCATGAGCGTTCGCTGGAAGTCGAGGAGCGCGCCGACGTGGTCCGGGAGCGGGGTCTTGTCGGGGCTCGGCTCGGCGAGGAGCCCGTAGCCCGCGATGTAGTCCTGGCTCTTGAAGCGCGTCGCTAGATAGACCCAGGCGCGCTGGTAGGCGGTGAACACCGCGCTGCCGGGCGTGTAGATCTCGGGCTCGTTGGCGGTGGCGTCGTCGGTGCGCATCTCGATGAGTGTCCAGATGCGGTGGCCGGCGAGGGTCTTGATCCAGGTGTCGATCTGCGCGCGATACGCCGCGGAGATGGCGCTCGGGTCGGCGTCGTCGCGATTCTCGGCCTCCCACGAGAGTCGCAGGCGCACGAAGTTCATGTGCAGTGTCTCGGCGAGCTGAGTGGCGCCGGCCTCGTCGATGCCCTTGAGGTTGGCGCCGCGGAGGCGCACGGACTTGCCCGCATCGTCGACCACGCGCTCGCCCTGGATGTGGAGGCGCTTCACGGTGGGCCCGGCTTCCTGACTGCCGCCGCCATCGGGGGAGGGGGCGCCATCGAGGCCGGTGGTCCCCCCGGCGTCGACCGGTCCCGGTGTAGGTTGCACGGATGTATCGCCGGAACCGGAGCAAGCGAAGGAAGCAGAAACGCAGAGGGTGGAGAGAATGCGGCGAAGGCGGAGATGCATGGGCGAGAGATACGCACGTCGCGTGCCTTCCCCACGCCAGACGAAAGCCAATGATTCCGCAGGGAGTATGCGCAGCGCCCGGATGCGGGATGACGAGCCAGGTCCCCCTGGATGACCTCCCGGGTCATCCCTCGTCGGTCACGGAGAGAGCGTCCAGGTGTCGCCGTAGAGGCGTGTCGAGCCACCCTTCTCGCCGCCGAAGAGCACCACGGTGGAGGTTGGCTCGAAGAGCGCAAGGCCGACGTTCTCGCGCGGCGCGGGTCCGGAAGTGCTGGCCTGGGTCCACGTGGTACCCGACCAGACCCAGGTGTCGTTCGCCGACACGCCGCCATTGCCGCCACCGAAGAGCACCACGCCCGCCAGACCCGGATCGTAGGCGCCCCCCGGCAAGTAGCGCCACGGTGGCTGCGCAGCGGGTGTTTCGCGGGTCCAGTCGGCGCCGTCCCAGGTCCAGGTGTTGACGGGATCGATCTGCGCGAGGCCCCCGAACACCGTGACCGTCTTTCGGATGGGATCGGTCGCGCAGAACATGGCGGCGCGACCGGTGGGCAAGTGTGCTGGCGTTCGCTGTTGCCAGTCGTTGCCGGTCCAGCGCCACATCTCGTTCGAGTAGCGGGCGAGACTTCCGATGAAGCCGCCCAGCACGTGCGCTCGGCGCGAGGTCGGGTCCGCGAACCCCGCGACCATGGTGCGGGCCGTCGGTGCGTGGGTGGGGTGTGCGTCGACCCAGGTGGACGTGGCGCCATCCCAGAGCCAAGTGTCGCCGAGGTCGTCGCGCCCGTCGTAGCCGCCGAAGAGCACGAGCTTGCCGCTCTTGTCGTCGAGGGCGAAGGCCGCCGACGCACGGCCAGGGGGAGAGACCGGCGGCCGCACGCGGGTCCACGTGACGCCGTCGAAGACCCAGGTGTCGTCGCGATGGACGCCGTCGTAGCCGCCGAACAGAACCAACTTCCGCGACGTGGGATCGTACGCCATCGCGGCCCCGGAGCGGGCACCCGGGTGCTTGGCGGGCGCGAGCTCCGTCCAGGTAGCCGAAGCGCTCTCGGCGGTGAGCGCGGAAACGTCGGAACCGACCGCATCGGATCCGGTGGGCGTGGCGCAGGCGACGAGCCCCGAAAAGAGGAGAACGAGAAGAGATGAACGAGAATGCATGAAAGCTCCGAGAGTCAGCGCAGGAGCGCGGAGATGACGTTGGGGGATTGGTTCTTCAAGGGGTCGATGGAGATGCCCATGGACGAGAGGAGCGTGGCGTGGATGTCGGCCGGCCGAACCTCGACGCCATCGGCGCGTACGGCGCCGGTCGCAAGCGTCGTGCCGCAGCGTTCAGCGGGAAATCGTCCGTGATGCGCGGGCCTCGGAGGGCCCAAGGTGCGCTCTCGGGTCATCCGCGGTGACGGCCGAGGTCATGGGGCTTCCGCGGCGCGCTCGCGAAAGCGCGGCAGTTTCAGCAGGGCCGGCCTCGCCCCAGCCGCGGCCATCGTGGCGATGGCCCTCGAACCTTGGTACCTTGGGAGGGCAGTATGCGGGAAGTCGGACGATACCTCGTGCTCGAGCACCTCGCCGACGGCGGCATGGCCTCGGTGCACGTCGGTGCGCTCCGCAGCGAAAGCGGCGGGCACCAGCTCGTGGCCATCAAGGCCATGCACCCTCAGCTGGCGCGCCGGCCGGAGTTCCGGTCGATGTTCCTGGACGAGGCGCGCACCGTCGCGCGGGTACGGCATCCGCAGGTGGTGGCCACGCTCGACGTGCTCACCGATCGGGAAGAGGTCTTCCTGGTCATGGACTACGTCAACGGGCCCGCCCTCTCCACCGTGCTGCGGCACGTGGATGCCGGGGCGGTGCCGCTCGCCATCGCTTCGCGGCTCCTGGTCGACGTGCTGCGCGGCCTGCAGGCCGCCCACGATGCGGTGGACGATGGGGGAACGTCCTTGGGTATCGTCCATCGCGACGTCTCGCCGCACAACGTGCTGGTGAGTGACGAGGGGCGGGCGCTCATCATGGACTTCGGCATCGCCATGGCGTCGGACCGCAGCTACGTCACCGAGAGCGGAGAGGTGAAAGGGAAGATCGCCTACATGCCGCCGGAACAGGCGCAGGCGCAGCGCGTCGACCGGCGCGCCGACGTCTACGCCGCCGCGAGCACGCTGTTCGAGGTACTGGTGGGCGAACCTCCGTTCGGGCGCGGAACCATGGCGGAGACGTTGGTTCGCCTCCTCTTCGATCCGCCGCCGAGTGTGTGCGCACGACGCCCCGACGTTCCGGCATCGGTCGACGCGCTCCTTGCCTGCGCCCTCTCCAAGTCGCCCGACGAACGCTTCGGCTCGGCCGGCGCGTTCGCCGACGCGCTCACCGCGACGGTACCGCCTGCATCGGCGGCCGAGGTGACCGCGTGGCTCCAGCAGACGATGCAGCCGTTCTTTGCTGAACGAGCGGCCCTGGTGCAGCGAGCAACGC
>JABFRG010000684.1 GCA_013141295.1 Polyangiaceae bacterium | reverse complement strand
CTCCACCGCCAGCGCCTCGCCGGCCGCGACGTGCGCCATGGTCTCGCCGACGTCGTCGCTCACGTAGCTCCCGAAGACCCCGGCGTTGATGTGTCGCCAGAGCTCGAAGGCGGCGTCTCCCGGCGCGCTGGCCGCGGCCTCGTCGAGCCGCGCGACGATCTTGGCGCCCAGGTCCGGACGCCCGGTTTGGATGGCGCCGATGGTGAGCGGCACCGCCATGACCCCGAGGGCGCGGGTGGGCTTGAGCGGAGCCGGCGACGCGAGGAGGGCGTGCACGATGCGCACCGCCGCATCCATATCGCGCATCGACGCGGCGGTGTAGGCCGAGGGGCCGCTGGCCAGGACCCAGCTCTCGCTGGTCTCCGGGCACAGGCGAAGCGCTTCTTCTGCGGCCTCGTGGGCGCGCTCCGGGTCTTCGCTGTAGAATGCAGCTACCGATTCGAAAGCCCGGAGCTCACCGCGCACTTCGCCTTCGGCGCCGAGCTCGAGGGCTCGCGCGGCCAGGCGCAGAACCGCGCCGGCATCGTCTCGCTCGAGGGCGATGCGTGCTGCGCGGAGCGACCATGCGACGCACCGGGCGTGCTCCTCGGCGTGGTCCAGGTGATCGGCCAGGAGGAAGGGATCGGGATCGCTCTGACCTTCCAGGAGGTCCGCTGCGAGCCGGTGCCCGAGTCGGCGGTCGGCCTCGGTCAGCGTGGCGTAGGCGGCCTCGCGAAAGAGCGCGTGCCGAAAGGCGAAGACCCGCGGTCGCCCGCGCACCGGCTCCAGGATGTCGCGACGCACCAGCTCCTCGAGGTGTCCGTCGGCCTCACCCTCACCCTTGCCGATGAGGTGCGTGACGGTGTCGGCGTGAGCGCGCTCGCCGAGGATGGCGGCGGCTCGCAAGACGTGACGAGTGTCGGGCTCGAGCTGGTCGATGCGCGAGTGGAGCATCGCCAGCACTGTGTCGGGCAGGGCGCCTTTGCTCCGCTCGGCAACGAAGCGCAGGAGCTCCTCCAGGAAGAAGGCGTTGCCTCCCGCACGTTCCACGATGCGGGCCACCACCGAGGCGCTGGTCGCGCTGCCTAGCACGGCTTCCGCGAGCCGCTCGCTGGCGCGCTTTCCCAGCGGCGAGAGGGGGAGCTCTTCGTAGGCCGAGGCGCGCGCCAGCTCGGGGAAGGCCTCGTGCACCTCCGGGCGCGCGAAGGCCACCACCAAGAGGGGCTTGTCGGCGTGCTTCTCCAGTGCCTCCAGGAGGTGCACGACGCTCGGCGCGTCGGCCCAGTGCAGGTCTTCTACCAGCACGAGCGTCGGCTCCACACTGGCGAGCGCGCCCAGCCACTCCACGAAGCAGCGTGCGGTCCAGCTGGCCATGAGCTCCCCGTTGGCCCGGGCGGAACGGAGCGCCACCGAGGGAGGTCGGGTCGACGGAAGACCCGCCAGCTCGCCCAGGAACTCCGGGGCCTGCGGCGTTCGCGCGAGCGCCGGCAGGGTCTTCACGTGCGCGAGCAGATCGTCGTAGCTCGGGTTCTTCGGCAGGCGCTCCCGCAGCAGCAAGCGCCCGAGCGCGAACGGCGTACGTACCGGCTCCGCGCGGCCGCTGACGATCGTGGCGGGGCCTTCGCGCCGCACGCGCTCCGCAAGCTCGTTGCGGAGCCTGGACTTGCCGGCGCCCGGCGGGGCCACCACCACCACCAGCTTGGCCGATGCGTCGCTGGCGGTCTGCGCGACGGTGGCCAGGAGATGCGCCATCTCGCGCTCGCGGCCCACGAACGGCGTCGGGCGCCCGAGCAAGGTGCGGGCACCGTAGGAAGACGACGCCCGTCCCACCAGCGTGGTGAGGGAGTCGACGCTTCCCAGCTCGAAGCGCGCGTCCAGGAGCCGTTCGGTGACCTCGTCCACGCGGATGCCGGCGGGGCCGCGCGCCTGCACCAGCTCGGCCGCGCGGTCGATGACCGGGCCGATCATGACCGGGCCGTCCTTGACCAGGCCGGTGGCGATGGCGATGCGCGAACCGTCGAGCGCGTAGCGCAGTGCGAGCGCGCAGTCGGCGGCGTTGGCGGCGCGATCGGTGGCGACCCCTGATCCGCCCACGGTCACCAGGATCGCGCCCCCCGCAAGGGGCGTGGCCGTCGCCTGGAAGCGACGGGCGATCTCGTCGATGCCGTCGACGCCGACCCAGCGCTGGGTGTCGTCCTGCGCGGCCGCCACGGTGGTGGCCGGTGACTGCACGAGGAGCACGCACGCGAGGCGCTGCTCGCCGGTGGTGATGGCCCGGCGGAGGGTGGCCTTGGCGGCGGGCATGCTGGCGCTCCCCAGGCCGGCGAGCCCGTCGAGAAGTCGGAGCACCGCGGTGGCATCGGCCGGACGTTCGGCGGCGGGCTTGGCCAGCATGTGGGCCACCAGCGCGTCGAGATCTTCGGGGATCTCCGGTCGCAGCGTGCGCACGTGCGGGGCCGACTCCATGAGCAGCTTGGCCAGCACGGCCACCGCCGTGCGTCCCTCGAATGCCGGCCTCCCGGTGAGGGCCTCGAAGAGCACGCAACCCAGCGCGAACACGTCGGCGCGGGCGTCCACCGCCGTACTGCCGGTGGCTTGCTCCGGCGCCATGTATCCCACGGTGCCGATGACCGCGTTGGAGCCGGTGAGCGCGCGGGTGCGCAGCAGCGTACGGGCGACGCCCAGGTCGAGCAGCATGGCGCGCTCGGGATCGCCGTCGAGGAGCAAGATGTTGTCGGGCTTCACGTCGCGGTGCACGACGCCGTTGGCATGGAGCACGGTGAGCGCCGAGGCGATGCGCCGGACGACGGTGAGGCTCCCGGCGACGTCCACCGCCCCGCGGGTGAGCGTGTCGGTGAAGGTCCTGCCGTCGAGCCACTGCATGGCCAGGTACGGCGTGCCGCCCTCGACGCCATGGGCCACGTGGCGCACCAGACACGGATGCGTGAAGCGCTCGAGGAGCTCGGCTTCCTGGATGAAGCGCGCCGCGTCGGTGCCGGCGAGCGCGAGCTTCAGCGCGACGCGATCGCCGGAGCGAACGTCACGGGCCTCGTAGATGGCGCCCATGCCGCCTTGACCGGACAGGCCCTCCACCACGAAGCGCTCGGCGAAGGTCGACCCTAGGGGCAGCACGACGGGGCCAGGTGAAGAGCGGACGGCACGCTATCAGGGAACCCCACCCCCGGCCTTTCGTCAAGGCATCCGGGGGGATGGCGAGGGGTGTGTCAACGCGGGCCAGTGGGCACCACGACGTTGTTGATGGCCTTGAGGCTTCCGCCCGCAGGGTAGGCGTAGCTCACCGCCTGGCTGAACCCGGGCGCTCCGAAGTTGCCGCCGGATGCAGCGCTCCCCCAGCCCCAGACGGTGAGCCCGAAGAGCCCCTCGCTCGCGATCTCGTGGCGTCCATTGTCGCACGCGCCCTGCTTTTCGAAGTTGCCGCGCGAGAGATCCACGCGGGCGTACTCGTATTGCCCGCCGCTGCCCAGTGGCTGGAACCCTCCGACCACCCCGGCGCAGTCGAGGCGCACGTCCTTGAACGCGCCGTCGGTGCGCGCGCGCACCAGGACCAGGTTGGTCTCGGGGTAGGTGGGATCCGTGAAGAATACATACGATTTCAGGAACTGCGCGGCCGGGAGGACGTTCACGAACTCGGGATCGCCGCGGTGGTCGGTGGCGGTCGAGACCTCGCCCCAGCCGGTCATATGGGCCGACATGTAGAACGGGTGCTGCGCGTCCTGGCTCTTGACCACGAAGGGACCCGGCGACCGGAACTCCACCACCTGCCCGAAGCCGATGGTGCTGGGGGCACCCGGTGGTTGCGCCGGCTCGTAGCCGAGAGTGGTGCCGTCGACCGCGCCCACGATGCGCCAGGGCGGGCTCTCTTCCTTTCCGTCGAAGCGGTTTCGGTAGCGTACTGCCGTGTATTCTGCACCCATGGCGCGTACCGGCGGAATCTGCTGGTGCGCAGCGTCGCAGGCGCTCCCTTGGTCGGCGTCCATGCTCGCGCAGGTGGACCCGCCCCAGAGGGCGATGGGCTTGTCGGCCTCGATGGCGCTCCCGGTGAGCTCGGCGTCTTGCCCGAGCTGGAGGACCTCGCCGCGCCCGAGGCCGTAGCTCACGGGCTTGCCCGCTGCGCCGCCGGCGACGGTGCTGCTCCCGGCGATGTTGGCCACCGGGTTCACGGTGACGGTGGTGCCGTCCTCTTTGGCCACGACGGCGATGTAGGGTTGGTCTTCGGCGACTACGCGGCTCTTGCGGTAGGCGTTCACCGCGACGTAGTTCTTGTCCCAGGTGCTGGTGGGGAGGAGCAGGGTGGCGCTGGTGACGGCGCTCGAGCCTCCGCCGTAGGGGAAGATGTCGTAGGCCACCACCGGCGACGAGGTTCGCACGCGGAAGGCTTGGCCGCGCCCGGTCCCCACCACCGACGCCGCGTCCGTGGTGGCCGGCGTGATGCCGGCGGGGCAGGCGGTGGAGAGCCCGCCGCTCTTGTTGAGGAAGAGCAGCGCGACCTGCCCGGGTGCGAGGGGCCCGGCGAGCGGTTCATAGGCGAGGGCGGTACCGGTGCCGCGGGGGATCATGGCGTAGGAGCCCAGCGCTGCGGCGAGCGGCGCGCCGCCCCGCGCGACCTCGATGGTGGCGGGTGCGTTGGCGGTGTTCACCAGGACGACGGCGTAGCATCCGCCTCGGCTCAGTGTGATCGCGTCCGGCGCGAGCCCGTAGAACTCGCAGCCCATGGTGCTCCGCGTGGCTTCCGCCTCGGCACACGAGGTCACGAGCCCACCCGGACCCGGATCGGCGTCTGCGAAGAGGGGTGGTCCGCCGTCGCCCAGCGCGCCCGGCGGACGCTCGTCGCCGAAGCCGCTGCCCGAGCTTCCGCAGCTCGCCACCAGGGCTCCGGCGGCGGCCATCATCGTCGTCAGGGCCAGGCCTTGTGCAGCTACACGATGCATTTCCACTCCTCGATGCGCGTGAGTACGCCAGCGCGCTCGAAGCGAGTCTCGTGCCAGCGGGGCGTGCGTGCGCGGAGGCGAGGAAACGTGGGGTGACGTGATGACGCGCGCGGCGCCGCATGGGGGAATGCCGGCGTGGTGATCCACCCGGTTCGCACCATGGATGCGGTCTACATGTAATCTTCCCGAGCGGGCCTGGAAAAAGACCGCAGGTCTACGCCTTGGCGAAGCGCGCCTGGAGGTGCGCGACGAAGCTCTTCACCTTCGGCACGTTGCGCCGTGCCGGGAGAAATACCGCCCAGATGGTGGGGCCGGTGGCGCGCAGCGAGGGCAGGACCTCTACCAGGCGCCCCTCTCGGAGCAGCGGCGCCGCCATGAAGTCGGGCACCTGACACAGGCCCGCGCCCAGCAGCGCCGCATCGAGCAGCCA
>JABFRG010000098.1 GCA_013141295.1 Polyangiaceae bacterium | reverse complement strand
CATCTGCGCCGGATCCTTGGTCGCCGGAGCGGGCGCAGATGGCCAAGCGCGCGCGCTCGCGCCTCGCGGAGCTGGCTGGCATTCTCGGCATCGGAACGCCCCGCGACACGGCGATCACGGTGAACGCCGCGGCCGCGTACCGCGATGCCGGCGCGCCGCCGGCGGCTTCGAAGAAGCCCGCCAAGCTCGACCCCAATCGCCCGGGCTCGGGGATTCCCGCGCGGCCCATCATTCGCTTTCTCGTGTGGGCGCGTCGCGTCTCGCAGGCCGGATTCTTCGGCCTGTTCATGTTCTTCCTGTTCCACACCGGCTTCCGCGGCAACTTCGCGGCCAACTCCGACACCGCGGTGCGCCTGCCGTACCCGGTCGAGGCGTTCCTCCTCGCCGATCCGTTCGTGAGCGCGATGACGGTGCTGTCGACCCACACCGTGTATCGCGGTCTCCTGTGGAGCGTCGGGCTCCTGGCCCTCACGCTCGTCTTCGGCCGCGTCTTCTGCGGCTGGATCTGCCCGTTCGGAACGCTCCACCATTTCTTCGGCTGGATCCTGCCTTCGCGCCGCGGCCGCGGAGCCGCCCGGGTGGAGGCCAACAAGACGCACACCTACCAGCGCGTCAAATACTACCTGATGTACGCGTTCATCCTGGCGTCGGTCGCCGGGAGCGCCATCGGCGGACTGTTCGATCCCATCTGCATCGCGGTTCGCGCCATCGGCCTCGGCGTCATCCCGGCGCTGCAGTACGCCGGGGGCCGCGGCCTCGCCATGGTGCAAGACGTTCCCGCGCGTCCGGTGCAGCACGCCGCCGACGGCACGCAGGATTTCTTGGCCACCACGGTGTGGCAGTCGCACCAGTTCTACTTCCACCAGACCTGGTTCATCCTGTTCTTGCTGGTGGCGGTCCTCTTCGCCAACCGCTTCATCCCGCGCTTCTGGTGCCGCGTGCTCTGCCCGCTGGGCGCGTTCCTCGGAGTGTTCTCCCGGTTCGCGCTCTTCGGCATGGAGAAGGACCATGCAAAGTGCACCGATTGCAACCTCTGCATCGTCAACTGCCAGGGCGCCGATAGCCCGCAGGGCGGGGTGAAGTGGCGTCAAGACGAGTGCCACATGTGCATGAACTGCGAGTCGTCCTGCCCGGAGGACGTCATCAAGTTCCGCTTCTTGCCCAACCGCAAGAGCACCGTCACCAGCCCCGATACCCAGCGCCGCACCTTGCTCGCCACCGCGGCTGCCGGCGCCGCCTTCATCCCGGCGGTGCGCATCGCCGACTCGCTCGACGTGAACTACCAGTCGAAGGTCATCCGTCCGCCCGGTGCGGTGGAAGAGCGCGCCTTCCTCGAGCGCTGCATCCGCTGCGCCGAGTGCATGAAGGTGTGCCCCAACAACGCCCTCCACCCGGCCTTCATGGAAGCCGGTCTCGAGGGGCTGTGGACGCCGATCCTCATCGCGCGCATCGGCTACTGCGAGCACTCCTGCGTGCTCTGCGGCCAGGTGTGCCCCACCGGCGCCATCCAGAAGATCACCGAGAAGGAGAAGCTGGGGCAGGGGACGCCGCCGGTGAAGATCGGCACCGCGTTCTACGATCACGGCCGCTGCTTGCCCTGGAGCATGCAGACCCCGTGCATCGTGTGCGAAGAGTTCTGCCCCACCTCGCCCAAGGCCATCTGGGTCGAGGAAGTGGAGGCGCCGGTGCGCGACTCCAAGCCGGGGCCCGCCGGCGAGCCGCCGGAGATGAAGACCGTGAAGCTCCAGCGCCCGCACGTGGATCCGAGCCTGTGCATCGGGTGCGGCGCCTGCGAGAAGGTCTGCCCGGTGCAGGATCAGCCGGCCGTGTACATCACGAGCGTGGGTGAGTCGCGGTCGAAGACCAACGTCATCCTTCTGGAGAACACGAACTACAACCAGAAGACCTGATGCCCCCGGAGCGCGTCGAGATCACCGACCTGATCATCGACTACGATCCGGAGACCCTGGCGCGAAAACCGGTGCGCAAGGACGACGTCCTCGCGGCGATGGCCGAGCGTCGCATGGGCCGCCGGGCCGCGCGCATCGTGGCGGGCCTACCGGACGTGGGCGGCGTCCTCGACGAGGCGCATCTGGATGCGCTCTTCGTGCGCATCCACGCCGAGCTCCAGCGCCTGAACGAGGAGTTTCGCCAGGGCGAGCGCTTGCTCATGCTGCTCGAGCCCATGCTGCGCGTCAGCTCCGCGCAGCGCGTGGTCGATGTGGGGTGTGGCCTCGGCTACGTGGTTCGCTGGCTCGCCGCGCACCGGCAATCGGCGCGCGGAACCGCCCGCGCCTGGGGCGATGGCGTGGAGCTCCTGGGGTGCGACTACAACCGCGCGCTCGTCACCGAGGCCCAGCGGCTGGCAGAGGTCGAGGCGCTCGAATGCGCGTTTCGCGTCGCCAATGCGTTTCGTCTCCGGGAGCAGCCGGCGGTGTTCACCTCCTCCGGCGTCATCCACCACTTTCGCGGCGACGCCCTGGCCGCGGTGTTCCGCGCCCAGGCCGAGAGCGGCGCCGTCGCCTGCATTCACTTCGACATCAAGCCGTCGTGGGTGGCGCCCATGGGCGCCTACGTGTTCCACGAGGCGCGGATGCGCGAGCGGGTGTCACGCCACGACGGTGTGCTCTCGGCGGTGCGCGCGCACCCTGCGGCAACTCTGCTCCAGGCGGCACGAGCGGGGGCACCGGAGATGGTGTTCGCCATGTTCGACGGCGCGGTGGGGTTCTTGCCGATTCTCCGGGTGATGCACGCGGTGGTCGGCGTGCGGCGCGAGCATGCGGCGGCCTTTCGCGGCGCGCTGGGACCGCTCGGAGCGCGCCTCTCGGAGCTTTCGTGATTCCTGCGCTGCTGGTGGGTCTCGCCCTGGTGGACCTCGCATTCGCCGCGTTCCGCGACGCCGCCGGGCGCGACGGGCGCATCCGAAAACGTGCATTTTACATTGATGCCGTGGTCCGGGGGACGGCCATCGGAGCAGCGCTCGTGGCCCTCTTGGGCGCGCTCACCGCGGCGGTCGTGATGCTGGGGCCGCCGGGAACCTACGCCGACCTCGTGCGCATCGGCGGACGCATGGTGCTGGTATACGGCACCTACGCTACGCTGGTGCTCGCCACCCTCGGGGTCTACTTCGTGGGCTCCGGCGACGTGCGGGCCTTCGCTACGGTGGCGGTGCTCGGTCCCTTCACCTGGCTCCGGGTGCCGGTGGTCCTCGCCGGTGCGCTCTGGGCCTCGCTGGCGCCCGCCGAGGTACCGGCCGCGCGCCCGTGGGCGCTCGTGGCCACCTTCGTTTGCGCAGTGGCTGTCGCGACCGCCGAACGCGCGTTTGGCTGGCTCCGCGCGCTGGGGGCGCGCGCCCCGCGGGAACTGCGGCGACCGAGAGCTTGACACCGGCCTTGCGTTGACGTCTTCTGGGCCACATGAAGGGGAACTTGAAGCTTCGCGCGGAATACGCGTCACCTCACTTCGTCTTGCCGGCGCTCGTCATCATGGCGATGCTCATCGCTGCATTGCTCGCGGCGTGCTCGGCGGGCGTGAGCAGCGGCGGCGGATACTACTACTACGAGTGAGCACGGGCCTCGGCCCCGCTCCATCGTGGTGGAACAGCTCAGCCGGCGATTCTCGCAGCCGCTCGCGCGCGTGCCTGCGTGGGCGTGGCTCCTCGTGCCCGGCGTGGTGGTGGTGGCCCCCCTGTGGTTCGCCCGCTATCTTCCCTTCGCGGACATGCCGGAGCATGCCGCCGTCAGCGCGGCGCTGGCCCACTGGGACGATCCCGCCTGGCGCATTCCGGAGTACTTCGCCTTCGCGCCCTTCTCCACTCCGTACTGGCTCTACGACTTCGTAGGGGCGCTCGTGGCGCGGGTGGTGGGCGACGCCATCACCGCGCATGTCGTCTTGCTCACCCTGGTGGGGCTGGCCTTGCCCTGGTCGGCAGCGGCTTTTCTCGAGTCCCTCGGGCGCGATCGGCGGCTCGGCGCACTGGCCGCCGCGCTGTTCTGGAACCGCGCCCTGCAGTACGGACTCTTGCCGTTCATGGCGTCGATCCCGGTGCTCCTCTACGGGCTCGCCGGGTACATCGGGTTCTTGCGCCGGCGAAGCACCGGTCGGGCCTCGCGCGGCGCGCTGACACTGCTCTTCGTCCGCGCCTGCGGGGCGGCGCTGCTGCTGCCGTTCCTCCACATCACGACCTTCGCGGTGTACTGGCTGGTGGCCGCGGGCTACGCGCTCGTGTGGTGGCGCCATTCCGGTGGGCCGGGCGGGTTGCGGAGGGTGGCGCCGCTGCTACCGCTCCTCAGCGCCGGGATCGTGGTGGCGTACGCGCTCGGCGCCACGCGCACCGGCGGCTTCGAAGGTGAGCTGCGCTTTCTCTCCGCGCGCACCACCCTCGCGTCGATCCCCGAGTGGAGCTTCAACGTCTGGCGGCGCCGCGACGAGAAGGTCTTCGCCGTCGTCTACTGGATCGGCTACCTCGGCGTCTTCGTGAGCGGCTTTCGGCGTCGCACGCGCTTCGTGCTCGTGCGCATCTGGCCGCTGCTGGTGGCCGCGGTGATCTTCGCGGCGGTGCCGTTCCAGATCGGCGCCGGCATGATGCTCAACATCCGGGTGGGGCCGCTGCTCTGGGTGATGCTCCTCCCGCTCCTGCGGCTTCGCGCGACGCTTCTCGCGCGCGCGTCGGTGGTGGCCACGCTACTGGGCACGCTGGGCCAGGCGCTGGTGGCACGATCGGTGGTGCTGGCCTCGCAAGAAGACCTGGGAGACTTCCGGAGCATCGTCGACGCGGTGCCCACCGGGAGCCGCATCCTGTACCTTCCCTTCGATCGCCGAACGCCCCAGGCGCACTTCTTCCCGTGGATGCACGCGGCGGCGGCGATTCGCGCGGAGAAGGGCGGGCTCTCCCAGTTCTCCTTCACGGTGCTTCCGCACTGGCCGCTGCACGACCGGGTGAGCCCCCGGAAGCCGGGGTTCTGGGATCGCTCGCCGTGCTGGTTCGAGGCGGACACGGACGGGGCCTTCTACGACGTGCTCCTCGTGCGCGGCGCCTTCGATCCGTTCCAGGGCACCGGTGACGCCCTTCGCCACCCGATGGGCAGCGAGTTCGTGCTCACCGAGGCGGCGCCGCCGTTTTACCTGTGGCGACGGCAGCCCGCGGCCCGCTTGTTCCCCACGCCGGAGCTCGAGCCGGCGCCCTGCGACGCCTGGGGGCCTTCGGTCCGTTCCGGTTTCCGGAAGTTACCGGCTACGTTCCCGCGGACGCTTCGGTAAAGTATCGAAAACACGCAGAGTTTCCGGCGCTGGTAACTGGCTCTCCGCTTGCTACCCTTGGTGCCCGTGAGCTCTCCGGTAACCCTTCACCACCCGCGGTACACGACG
>JABFRG010000159.1 GCA_013141295.1 Polyangiaceae bacterium | reverse complement strand
GCCAAGCGCACCGAAGAGGTGGCGGTGATGATCGACACCCGTCGGCCCCTCCGCGTGGCCCGCGGCATGGAGTCGGTGGAGCGCGCCGACTACTGGCGGAGCTGGGGAGCGTGAGGGGCGGTCGGGCGAAGGGGGATACCAATCATGCTCTCGCCCGCCGACGACGAACCACCAGAGCGCAACTGCAGCCCGTGCGGTGAGCGCAGCCGCTGCGTAGCGCAGTCGCTGCGAATGCAATCGTTCGACGCCGCAAGAAGGCACGCGCGATGAAGGCACGCGCGATGCAGGCTCGGCCGTGCATGCCGGCAGATGGCCCAGATCCAACACCGGCTGCACCCGGTCCATCGGTCCTCGATACATTGGCGGCGGGCGTGGTGGTGGTCGGAGCCGACGGTCGCCTCACGTACGTGAACCCCGGCGCCGGGCGCATCTTGCGATGCCCCACCGAGGACCTGCTGGGTGCGGCGGTCGAAGACGTGCTCGTGCCCATGAGCGCGCTGGTGCATGCTCCTTCCGAGCGGGAGGAACGTGGCGAGGGCGAAGTGCGGAGGGTCGACGGCACGCGCACGGTGGTGGGCTTTTCGGTAAGCCCGCCCACCGCACAGGGCGAACGCACCGTGCTCTTTCAGGAGATCACCGGGCTCCTCGAGCTCCGACGCGATCGCGATCGCCTGCTGCAGATGGCGGCGCTGGGCGACGCCCTCCCCTCGGTGCTGCACGAGCTCCGGAACCCCCTGGCGTCCATCACCAGCGCCCTCGAGGTGCTCATCGAGGAGCGCGACGACGCCCTGCGCGAGGACCTGCACGCCATCTTGTGGGAGGTCCGCCGCATGGGGCTCACGCTGCAGGGCGTGGGCGGCCTGGTGCGAACCATGCATTCGAAGCGGCACGTCGCCATCGATCTGGCGGTGTCCGAAGCGTGCCGCATCCTCCAGGCGAGCGCGACGCGCCGAGGCATCGTGCTCACCATCCAGGTTCCCACCTTGCCGCTCTTGCCGCTCGACTGGGGCGGCGTGAGCGGGGTGGTCTTCAATCTGGTGAAGAACGCCATGGACGCGTGCGAGGAGGGCGGACGGATCACGGTTCGCGCGAGCCTCGAGTCCGACGACGCCTTCGTACTGCAGGTGGCCGACACCGGTAGTGGCATGACCCCCGAGGTGCTGGCCCACTGTCGCGAGCTGTTCTTCACCAGCAAGGAGAAGGGGTCGGGCATCGGTCTGGCGCTGTGCCAGCAGATCGCCGCGCTCTCCGGCGGGCGCCTGGACATCGATACCGAAGTAGGACGAGGAACGATCATCACACTTCGCGTCCCCCTCCACCCACAAGACGCATAGACGCACGTTACGAACACCAAGGACCATCATCATGTCACGGGTAGAAACACTCAATCGACTCTTGCGCGGTTTGCAGAGCACGTCACCCGACGTGGAGGCGAGCGCGCTCATCTCCGAGGACGGTCTGATGATCGCCAGCGCGCTGCCGCAACACGTGGACGAGTCGCGGGTATCGGGCATGACGGCCACCCTCTCGAGCCTGGGCTCCCGCGCGGCTTCCGAGCTGGAGCGCGGCGACGTGGAAGAGGTGCTGGTGCGCGGCAAGAACGGCTATGCGGTCATGATGACCGCCAGCGCCGGGACGCTATTACTTTGTTTGGCGAGCAAGCAGGCGAAGCTGGGGCTCGTTTTCCTGGATATGCGCCGCGCAGTCGACGACATCCGCAAGACCCTCTGAAGGAGGAGCCACCATGTCTCACGTCGTCCTGTTCGACAATGGAACGCACAAGAACGTATTGCTGGAAGAGCTCTCCAACGGGAGCTTCGCGGTGCAGAGCAACCAGCACGTGATCATCGACGGCGCTTCGGGGATGATCCTCGATCCCGGAGGCCACAAGGTCTACGCCAAGGCGCTCTCCGCCACCATGGCGCTCCTGGGTCGCTCCAAGCTGGAAACCATCTTCCTCTCCCATCAGGACCCGGACATCGTGGCCGCGGTGAACGGGTGGCTCATGACGACGGACGCGAACGCCTACGTGTCGGGCCTGTGGACCCGGTTCGTGGCCCACTTCGGCCTCGACGCCATGGTCGAGAAGCGGCTGCACGCGATTCCCGACGAGGGCATGCGTCTTCCGCTGGGCGCCCAGTGGGTCGACGTGGTCCCGGCGCACTTCCTCCATTCGCCCGGCAACTTCCAGGTGTACGACCCCATCGCCAAGGTCCTCTATACCGGCGATCTCGGCGCATCCATCGGCACCGAGGCACGCGAGGTGGCCGACTTCGACGCCCACGTGGACTACATGATTGGCTTTCATCGTCGCTACATGGCGAGCAATCGCGCGATGCGAGCCTGGGCAAAGCGTGCGCGAAAGATGGATATCGACATCATCGCGCCGCAGCACGGGGCGGTCTTCCGCGGCAAACCCATGGTGGAGCGGTTCATCGCCTGGTGCGAGGGCCTGGCCTGCGGCGTGGACCTCCTCTTCGACATGGAGCCCGAACAGCCATGACCCCCACGCGTAGCATTCTCCTGGTGGAAGACGAGCACACCCTCCGCCTCTCGATGGTGCGAGGGCTGTCGAAGCTGGACGGTATCGCCATCCGCGATGCCGGCACCTTGCGCGAGGCCAAGCGTCTCATCGGCGTCCACGCGCCGGACCTGGTCATCTCCGACCTGGACCTACCGGACGGCTCGGGTATCGAAGTGGCCGCCGAGCTGGAGAAGATGGGCATGCACGCCCCCATCGTGTTCGTATCCGCCTACGTCGACAAGTTTCGTCATCGACTCCCCACCCGAGGGGATATCGAAGTATACGAGAAGCCGGTGGGCATGGACCGGCTCCGGGCCATGGTGGAGGAGAAGCTCACCATGGGCCCGCGTTCGCCCTTCGCGGTCACCGACTATGTGCAACTGGCCAGCATGGGCGGTCATTCGGTGGCCATCGAGGTTTGGTCACCGGCGGAGCGGGGACGCATCGTCATCGTAGGCGGCGATCTGTGGAGCGCGGAAGACGGCCTGGGGACCGGGCTCGAGGCGCTCCGTCGCATGGTCTTTCTCGGGGGGACCCACGTGGCTTGCCGGACCTTGCGCAAGGGCGAGACCACCACCCGCAACATCGAGGGCCCGGCCGAGAGCGTGCTCCTCGATCTCGCGCGAGAGCACGACGAGGCTGTGCGGAGCGGAGACCACGTCACCACGCCGGCCCCGCCCGCGATTCCGGTGGACCTACCGGCGGGCGAGGACGAGTGGGCCGACGTGTTCGCCGAAGCCAGCGTTCACGTGGAGGTGCCGCCGGCGTTGCCCACGGTGCCGCGGCAGCTCTCGGCCCAGAGCCTCAAGCAGGAGTTCGACGAGGCCTTCGAGACCGCCGTCGACGCCCTTCTCGAGAAGGACTTTCCCAGCGCGCTAGGGGCGTTCCTGCGGGCGAACGCCATTCAACCGAGCGAGCCGCGGGTCCTTGCCAATCTGAAACGCCTGCGAGAAATGGGGTTCACATGATGCCGATCGTCGTCGCGCTCACGGTATGCGCCGCTGCAGTGCTGGTCGTCGCGGGATATGCGCTGGGTAAGGGACGCATCATGCGAGCCCGCGCTGCTTGGGAAGAGGAGCGCGGGGCCCTTCGCATGCAGCTGGCAGCAGCCGAGGGCCGGCTCCAGGGTCGGCGCGATCCCCTGGAGCTGGGCGAGGCGCTGAGCCCGGTCCAGCGCGACGTGCGCGTACTCCTCACGGCAGCGCAGATGCGCGAGACGGAGGAAGGCGCATTTCGCAACGAGGTGCGCGGTCGACTTGCCAGTCTCGAGCGCCGGTCTCCGGCGGCGCTGCAGATGGAGGGCGACCTCCGGCGCCTGGTGACGCCCATGCTCGACCGCGAGCGCGTGAGCCGGGAGCTCTCCAAGCTGGAGGTCGGGAAAGGCGGCCTGGTGGAGCTGCCAGGGCTGCTCGACACCATCGCCGAGAAGGCCGGATTCGCCTCGCTGGTCCTGAGCGACGAAGCCGGTTTGCCGCTGGCGGCCAGCAAGGGCGCGGTGGACGTCGACACGGTGGCGGGCTCGGCGGCCTTCTTCCTGGTGCTCTCCGAGCGCGCCACCCAGGCGTCTCGACCGCGGCCGCTCTCGTGCGTCGTCCTCGACGAGACCAACTGCATGACCCTGCACCGCATGTTCGCGGTAGGGCCGGCGCACTTCACGGTGAGCGCCGTCGCGCGCGGCGTGCACCTGGGTCCGGGAGCCCTCGATCCTGCGCTCTCGTCGCTGGAGCGCATCCTCGCGCCGCGGGCGCTGAGCTGACTGTCCCAAGGCATTGCTGGAGAGCTAAGCTGCGGCCATGAAGCACTTCATGAATGCCCGCGGCGCGCTGGTGCGCGAGGCCATCGACGGCACCTTGATGCTCGAGGGTCACCTGGCGCGGCTCGACGGCTATCCGGACATCAAGGTGGTGGTGCGCAGCGACTGGGATCGCTCGAAGGTCGCGATCGTGTCCGGCGGCGGCGCAGGCCACGAACCAGCGCACGCAGGCTTCGTGGGTCGCGGCATGCTCACCGCGGCGGTGTCCGGCGAGGTATTCGCTTCGCCGAGCGTCGACGCGGTGCTCGCCGGCATTCTCGCGGTCACGGGCGAGGCGGGCTGCCTCTTGGTGGTGAAGAACTACACCGGCGACCGCCTGAACTTCGGCCTCGCCGCCGAGCGCGCACGGTCCATGGGCCTCGCGGTCGAGACGGTCCTGGTGGCCGACGACGTGGCCATCCCGGGCGCCCCGCAGCCGCGCGGCGTCGCGGGCACGTTGTTCGTGCACAAGGTGGCCGGCCACCTGGCCGAAAGCGGCGCATCACTCGCCGCGGTGAAGGCGGCGGCCCAGCGCGTGGCCGACAGCGTGGCCTCGCTGGGCATCGCGCTCACCTCGTGCACCATCCCGGGGCAGAGCGCCGAGCCCCGTATGACCGCCACCGAAGCCGAGCTGGGGCTGGGCATCCACGGTGAGCCCGGCGCCGAGAAAGTGGCGCTGGAGGAAGTGCACGGGCTGGTGGCGCAGATGGCCACGCGCCTCGGAGCGGCCGCGCCCGAAGGGCGGCTGGCGGTGCTCCTCAACAACCTCGGGGGCGTGCCGGCCATCGAGATGTCGGTGGTGCTCCACGCCTTGCGGACCGGCGCGCTGGGGCAGCGCACCGCCTGGGTGTTCGGGCCCGCGGCGCTCATGACCTCCCTCGACATGAAGGGCTTCTCCACCTCGGTGCTCCCGCTCGACGACGAGCTGGAGGCAGCGCTGCTATCGCCGGTGGGTCCGCATGCGTGGCCTCGGGGTCGGGCCACCGCAGCGCTCGAGCTGCGACCCCTGCCGGCCGAGATTCGCGAATGGCAGCGCGTGCTTCTGCGCCAGGAG
>JABFRG010000362.1 GCA_013141295.1 Polyangiaceae bacterium | reverse complement strand
CACAACCTCTTCGGCCGCGTGAACGAGGTCCATGTGTTCCTCGACGACGACGAAGACTGCGGGTACTACCTCGAGGAGACCATCGAGGGGAACACCATCGCCGACGTCCTCAAGATGACGCAGTACGAGACTCACGATCTCGCGCACCGTCTCAAGGCCCAGGTCGATGCCGCCATCAAGCAAGACCGCCTGAAGCCCACCGAGGGAATGCGCCTCCTCGCCGAGTACGAGCGCGGCCTCAAGGATCAGACCTACCTGAATCTTTGATACGAACGGAAGGGCTCGGAGCACGGGCCCTTCGCGTCGTCGTTTCAGGTCTTGGGGATGCAGACCTTGCCGGTCACGTTCTGCACCTCGGCGCAGTCGTCCCACTTGGTGAAACCGCCCGGGCACTCGGCGACGTTGTTGCAAAGCATCGTGCACACGCCGCGGGGCGAGTTGCCCTTGAACACGCAGAGGTTCGATTGGCACTCGGCGTCGGTCGTACAGATGCCGCCGAGCGCTTGCTTGCTGGATCCCGACGAGCCTCCAGAGCTGGAGCCGCCGCTGGAGGAACCGCCGGAGCTGGAACCGCCGCCGGAAGACGAGCCTCCGCCTCCCGACGAGGTGGACGACGACGAGCCGGTGCCACCACTCGAGCTGCTGGGGGCCGGCTCGGAAGAGCTGCAGGCGGCGGTGAGGGCGATGAGAATGGTGAGCGCGGGCGCAAGCGTGCGAAACATGGTCTCTCCGAGGTAGAAGGTCCGAGCCGGTCCGTCGGCTCGGGCCCCTGACGCTGCGAGCTCCGCCTTGTCGCGCGCCATACGTACGTTTCGGAAAGATTCATTGCGCCAGGGGGCGCGCCTCTACCTGATTCAGCAGTAACTTGATGGCCTTGAGGTCCACCGGCTTGGTGAAGTGCACGTCGAAGCCAGCGGCCAGGGCCCTGGCCTTGTCGTCCGGCTGCCCGTAGCCGGTGAGCGCCACCATGAACACGTCGGCGCCCAGGGCGGCGCGGATGGTCTTGGCGACCTGGTAGCCGTCGACGCCGGGAAGGCCGATGTCGATGAGGAGCGCCCGCGGACGGCGCGCGATGGCCTGCTCGATGCCCTCCGGTCCGTCTCCCGCTTCGTAGACCTGGTAGCCGTCGCGTTCCAGTAACGAGACCAGCATCTCGCGGCTGTCGGCGTTGTCCTCGATGACGAGCACGTCGCGCCCGCGGTCGGCGCCCGCGTGCAGCGAAGGTGGCGATGCGCTCTCGATGGACACCACCGCGCCCTCGCAGATGGGAAGGCGAATGGTGAAGGTGCTCCCCTTCCCCAGCCCCGGGCTCGCCGCTTCGACGCGTCCGCCGTGCTGCTCCACCAGGCTCCTCACCAGGGTGAGGCCGATGCCCATACCGCCACTCGCCCGGGCCAACGAGCCTTCCGCCTGGGCGAAGAGCTCGAACACGCGCCCCAGCATCTCGCCGTCGATCCCCACGCCGTCGTCCTGGATTCGCACCAACGCCTCGCCGGCGACGGCCTCGACGCGCACGTCGATGTGACCACCCCGCGGCGTGTACTTCACCGCATTGGTGACCAGGTTGGCCACCGCTTGCTCCAGGCGAACCGGATCACCATCGACCAGGATGGGCGACGACGGCGCGTCGAGCGCGAGCGCGAGGCCATGATCTCGCGCCGACCCTTGGAGCGCCTGCAGGCATCCGCTCACCAGCTCCACCAGGTCGAGGGTGCGAGTCTGAAGCACCGCCTTGCCGGTGGTCACGCGGGACACGTCGAGGAGGTCGTCCACCAGCCGGGTAAGGTGCTCCGACTGCCGCCGAAGAATGCGCACCTCGCGGGCATCGCTCTCGCCCATGGCGGTGATCGCCATGGCGATGGCCGAGAGGGGGTTGCGGAGCTCGTGCCCCAGCATGGCCAAGAACTCGTCGCGCACGCGGAGCGCGCGATCCTGTCGGATGAGCTCGGCCCGCGCGGCATACTGTCGATGCCGCGCACGGAGCGCGGCCCGGGCGGCGCTCACCATGGTGACCGGACGCACCGGCCGGTCGAGGAAGGTCACGTTTCCGAGGGCGCCGAGCGTGGTCGCGGCACGGCTACGCGCGAGGCCGTTCTCGCCCGTGAACACCAGGATCGGCAGGTCGGACCATGAGCCCTGTTGGTTGAGCATCCCCTGCAGTTGCGAGAGCGCCGATCGTGTGAGCGTTTCTTCGGCCAAGAGCAGCGTGGCCACGCCCTCCTCGCGCACGCGCTCGCACAGCTCTTCGATGGAGTGACACACCTGGCAGTCGAGCCCGTTCTTGGAGAGCAAAGTGCAGGTGAGCACCGCGTCGCGTCCGGTGGGTGCCAGCACCAGAAAGCGCTCGTCGGCCAGCGAGAGCTGCAGCGAAGCCGGCCCATGCGACCTGGCGTCGCCGTCCACGTCGTTGCGCGGCGGGTCGCTCAGGTGCACCGCGCGCGCCGCACGTACCTCTCCGCGGCGTCGCTCAATCACGAGCGCCGTCCAGGTTGGTGGCCGCTTGCGGCTGCCCGTCGTAGGTCGGCACGCCGGTGAAGACGCCGTGAAATTCCGCGAGCGGCTCGCCCACGCGCAGTCCGTGCTCGTTCAGGCCGAACTCGCGGATCGTGTCCTCGTGGCGGCCACTTCGCTTCTTGGCCACGGAAATGGCCTTGCGCACACGCCCCTCGGCCTCGAAGTAGCGGGTGAGCACCACCGTGTCGGCGAGGTAGCTCACGTCGATGGGGGTGGTCATGTGACCGAGTAGCCCGTGCTGCGCCATCACCAGGATGGTCACCACACCCTGCTGCCGCAGGTAGCTGAGCACTTCGTGGAGCTGCGCCGTGAGGAACTGCTCCTCGGGCATGGCCTGCAAGTACCCATTCAAGCTGTCGATGACGACCAGCCGCGCGTTGTGCTCCTCCACTTGCACCCGTATCGAGGCGATGAACTCGCCGGGCGAGAGCTCCGCCGGGTCCACCTGCTGCACGTGAATCTTTCCGCTTTGGAGGTGGGGCGCGAGGTCCATGCCGGTCGCAGCCGCACGAGCCATCAACGTGCCTACGCCCTCGTCGAACGCGTAGAACGCGGAGCTCTCGCCCCGCTGCGCCGCAGCCACCGCATATTGCGTGGCCAGCGCGGACTTTCCGGAGCCCGCCGGGCCCACCAGGAGGCAACTGGTGCCGCGGTCGAGGCCGCCCCCGAGGAGCGCATCGAGCTCCACCACGCCGCTGCCGAAGGTGGTCTGCGCGAACGGTTCTTTGTGCTCGGAAGCCACCAGTCGCGGAAACACCACCACGCCCTCCTTCTCGATCTTCATGTCGTGAAAGCCGCCGCGGAAGGCCACTTCGCGAAGCTTGGTGACGCGCAGGCGCCGGCGCTCGGCGCCGTAGATGGGCGAGAGCTGCTCCATCGACACCACGCCGTGCACCAAACTCTGCAGCAGCGGATCGCCACCCACCGAGGTGGGGTTCTCGAGCAGGAGGACGGTGCACTCGCGCCGCACCAGGTCGGCCTTGAGCGCCAGGAGCTGCCGACGAAAGCGGAGCGGGCTCTGGGCCAGGAGGCGCAGCTCGGAGCACGAGTCGAGCACGATGCGCGAGGGCTTCACGCGGTCGACCTCCTCTAGCAGCGCGCGCATACGCTCGCCGAGCTCCACCTCGGCCGGCACGTAGAGTGTGTTCTCCTCTTCCTCCGGCGCGGTGAGTGCCTCACCTGCGTACATCTCGTAAACTGCGAGCCCGTCGAGGCTCCAGCCGTGCGAGCGTGCCACCGCGTGGAGCTCCTCACGGGTTTCGGAGAGCGTCACGTACAAGCAGCGCTCTCCGGCGGCCGCGCCCGTGAGCAAGAACTGTATCGCCATGGTGGTCTTCCCCACCCCGGGATCCCCTTGCAGGAGATACATGCGGTTTCGGGGAAACCCGCCCACCAAGATGTCGTCGAGGCCAACGACCCCAGTGGCTACTTTCGGGGTATCGGCAGCAGCGGTGCTTCGCGAGTTGGTGCTCATGGGAAGAATACCGAGTTGGATTGAGGCAGGTTTGCGTGCGTGAGGGGATTCGCTACGGTTTGGTGAGGCAACGGCGGCGAATACGGGTCAGAGAGGGACAAATCCCCTCGCAGCATCTGTATTTCCGACGACCCCGGCGGGGCCGATGGCAGATGAAGCACGCCCCGCGCCAAAGTTCGCCCACCGCCCCCCGGCGGCCGCGCTATCGGTTTGGCCTCACTCGATCTCGACGATGTACCCGGTGGAGGCGGTGCTCGTGCACGCCTCGTCGTTCCACCCGTCGGCACGCAATCCCATGCACGCCTCGCCGTCACCGTAGTTGTTGGGCTCCCCGGGTCCCCACAGGCCGAGGCTCAACGGCTCGCCGTTGTCCCAGCCCCACCCGCCGTCGGGTTCGCTCGCGCCGTTCGGCTGCGTGCCGCCGATCCACACTTCCCGCGCCGAGGAGGCCGCGAGCAACGTCAGCAGGAAATCGTGCTCCGCCTGTGACGAGACCGTCGCGAGGTGTCCTCCGGTGGACAGCGAAGCGCTGCGAGCATCGGACCAGCTGATGGGCGAGCCCGTGGCAACGAGCAGGTAGGCGTGGCCGTTGTTGGGAAACACCACCGACCCATCGGGCAGCGCAGTGGCGTCCTTGATGGGCGTCCCCGCGTCGCCAGCCTCCCCTCCCCCCGCATCCGGTCGGCTCGCCTCCACCGCGCCGTCGACGCGCGCGCCCCCGTCGTCGCGCGGCGCCCCATCCGACAAGCCCGCGAGGTCCACGAAGAGCGCACACGAAGCGCAGAGCAAGAGAGCCACGAAGAGCAGCCAGCGCGTCGGCATTGCTTTCACGATAGCACCGTCGAACGGTCGCCGTGGGCTCCAGAGAGTCATTCGGACACACCTTTCCCTGCGGTTACAGTGGGTTAAGGCACTCAAGAAGCGCGGAGCTGAGCCGCTCTCGATCGTGCGGGCGCGATGCGCGCACGCACGGGGGCAAGGAATCCCACGGGAGGGTCATTCGATGCAGTGGTTCAACAATCTCAAGACCGCGACCAAGCTGGCGCTTTCGTTCGGTCTCATTCTCGCGCTCATGGTCGTGGTGTCGTACACCGGCTCCTCGGCGGCGCAGACGATGAAAGGCAATCAGGAGGCCACCTACTCGGTGGACCTCGAGACGCTCGATCGCGCGCACGCCATCATGGAGATGCGGATGTACATCGCGCGCCGGGTGCGCGACGGCATCATCCAGGTGGAGGGCGCCAAGATCGACGCGGCAGTGCGCGACGTCGATGCCACCGAGGCGAAGCTCGTCAAGGCCATGGACGAGCTCCAGCCGACGCTCGCCGACGACGCCAGCAAGCGGGCGCTCGAGGGGCTCAGCCGGGCCTACGCCGAGTACAGCCCGGCCATGCAC
>JABFRG010000599.1 GCA_013141295.1 Polyangiaceae bacterium | reverse complement strand
GCAGAGGCGCAGACCGCGACGCGCATCCTGTGCGGCGAGCTCTGGCGCAAGCTCGGCGGCCACCCGCTCGCCAGCTACCGCACGACCTTCGGCAAGCTCGGCTCGAAAGTGGTGGTCGGCGTGGAGTCCACCGACGTCAACGGTGCGCGCGACGAACGCCACCTGGAGCTGAGCTCCATCGAGGAGACGTCGGTGGCCGCTCCGCGGCTGGCCACGGCGCTGGTGGACCGCAAGCCGGTGTCGGAGACCGAGGGCGCGTCCAACGTGGTGGGCTCCGAGGCGCGCGCGGAGGTGCAGAAGCAAGGGCGCCTGAAGCCCGAATTCGGTGTGGTCGGCGTCGTGCCCGTGACCACGCTGGTGGCGCCGGCCCCGGGCCTCTACGGTCAGCTCTCGTACTTCTACGATCGCTTCGTGCTGGGCGGCGGCCTGCGCTTCGCGTCCAACGGAAAGTACACGTACGTGGCGGCGCACGTGGGCGGCGACATTCACTTCACCGGCGACGATTTCTCGCCCTTCGCCGGCGGCGGGTTCGCCTGGACGTATCAGAACGTGGACGTCCCCGCGGGCGAAGGGAGCGCCAACGGCTTCGGCGCGTTCGTGCAGCTGGGCGTGACGGCGCTGCGCTCGCACCGCACCAACTTCCGCATCGCCATCCGCGGCGACATCCCGTTCTACACGCTGGCCCGCGAGAGCTCGTACGTCTCGTCGGTCCCCACCACCACCAAGACCACCTATTCGCTCCCGCTCTCGTTCACCGCGGGCATGACCTTCTGAGAATCAGGGGACGAGCGCGGCGGCGCGCTCGTGGAGCCAGCATTCGAGACGCGTGTAGTCTGCACCACAGCTTCCGGGCTGCGATGCGTCGGGTACCCCGGGGCGCGCCCCGTGTGCGGCCTCCCAGGCGTCGGGCATTCCGTCGCCATCGGCGTCGGCGTCTTCGGCGCGCATCGCCACGGCGCGCACCGCGAACGCGTCGCCACGATCGATGCCCTGGTCGCGTGCCCAGGCGGGCGGACGGGAGTCCACCGGCTGGCTCAGGTATCCCGCGAGGCGGGCGTCCATGGCGTCGCGAGGAAAGGCGCCGGCGCGCCGTTGGAGCTCGCTGGCCAAGCCCTCGACGGGCGTCACGGTGACCTGCGGGAAGGCGTGGCGCGCGGTAACGCCAAGCATGGTCAGCGCACGCGCGCTCGGCCCCACCAGCACCCGATTGCCCGGCGCGAACACGCGGTTGCCAGGGCCCTCGAGGAGATGCGGCTCGAAGAGGATCGGGTCAACCGGGCTGGAGGAGCGGCGCGCCACCAGGTTGGACGCGGCGTTGAGCTCCACCCGGAAGGCCTTGGCGGCGGGCGTGCTGGCCGCGCAGTCGTTCCCCTCGTTGGTGCCGACGCAGCGGTTGTACCAGACGGGGTCCGACACGTCCCACAACACGTTGTTCGTGAGCTCGAGGTGGAGCACGTGGCCGGCGCAGTTGCTACGACCCGGGCCGTCTCCGTTCTCTTCGCAGCTCACCTCGGGGAGCCGTCCGGCGACGCCGTTCCACACGGTGTGGTGAATCGCGATGCGATCCAGGGGCATGACGTCTTTCGAGTAGTTGATGAGCACGCCGCCCCACTTGTAGTGCTCGCCCACTGGCTCGGCGACGACGCCGTACTGCACCGTGACGTCGCGCGATCGGGTGATCTCGATGTTCTCGTCCTCGGCGCCGGCGAAGGAGCAATGATCGAGGATCACGTCGTGGGCGCCGCCGATGCGAAAGGAGTCGGGAGCGCCCCCGCGAAAGCGCACGTGACGCACGACGACGTCGTTGCAATCGTTGGGATCGTACACGTTGTCGCAGATCATGCCGCCCTTGACCACGAGCGGTCCCGGGGCCGACTCGCCGGCGATGGTGAGGGCTCCGTGGGGAATCTCCAGCGGCCCCTCGATGACGCCTGCGACCTGGAACACCACCGTGCGCCGACCGCTGGCGGTGAGGCAAGCGGCGAGCGATCCAGGTCCGGCCTTGGCGAGGGTGCGCACGATGCACACCGAGCCCCCGTGGCCGCCGCGCGCATGGGCACCGAAGCCCTCGGCCCCGGGAAACGCGAGGCCGGCGGACGTTGCCCCGGCGGGAACGCGGCGAGCTTCCGATGGCGGCTCCGCGGGGGGAGCCTGATCCACCGCGGAGCCGCTGCCGGAAGTTTCGGAGGCTGGCGCCGGCGCCCTCTTGCAGGCGACCGCCGAGCAAATCAACGCCCACGCCCATATGCGCGGAAGAATCATCGAGCTCCTCACACCCTGGTGAACGGACCAGCGCCGAGAATATCCAGCGATACGACGGGAATGGAGCCGATTCGGTCGGCACAACCGGTCGCCCGCTGCGAAGCGCCCGTGGTAACCAGGAGGGGTGCAGCTTTCGCTTCGACGCGTGGGTTTCTGGGTGTGGGCGCTGGCGCTACTCGCCTGCGACGACAAGCGCACACCGGTGCCGGAGCGTCCGCCGCCGCCGCCCGCGTCGCCCAGCGTGATGGCCCAGCGCCTGAACCTCGATGCCTCGTCCCTGGACTTGCCGGTCGACCCGAGCACACCGGCCGGCGATCTCAAGAACGAGGTCGAACGATTCACCACCCTCGAGGCGTGCGCCCGGGAGCACGCGCAGCTCGATCCGCTGGTGGGCGACGCTATTCGCTCCATCGGCTACGACACGCTCCTCCGCGATGCCTGCCGGAACCTCGAGGCGCTGAAGGACAAGAACATCGAGCGCTGCAAGCCCATCGAGTCGTCGCCGCTCCGGGCCCGATGCGAGCTGATCTTCGCCACCGTCACCGGCGCGCCGGACCTGTGTCCGCTGGAGAGCGCGCTTTCGCCGGCCCGCGGTCGGCAGGCGGCCTGCGTCGCCGTGGCATCGCGCGATCCGCGGCTCTGCGTGGGCACCGCCAGCTACCCGGACCGCATCTCCTGCGAGGCGCTCCTCGCGCACTCGGCGCTGCCTTGCAAGGGCCTGCCGGCGGCGGATCGCCAGCGGTGCGAGCGCGACGTCGATCGACTGCGAACGTCCATCGACGCCCCCAAGCCGGCAACGCCCTTCAAGACGCCCACCTTCGCGCTCGATCTCCAGGGCGTCACCGACTCGGCCCCGCCGCAGGATCCGCACGTGGACTTTCCCCGCGACGTGGCCCACGGTGTGGTGGTGGTGCAGGAGGGGGGCAAGCTCCACGTGGACGTGGGTATGGCCATGCGCGACGGGGGCACGCTGTTCGCGCCTTCGCCCTCGCAGCGCACGCGCATGAGCTTCGTGGCCTCGGTGGCGCCGTCGCTGGGAGCCGGCAGCCTCGACAAGCTCGAGCTCGAGGTCCCCGGGCGCGCGGTGATGGTGGTGCCCGGCGCGCGCTGCGACTGCCGGGTGCGCTTCGTGGCCCTGGCGCCGGTGCGCGGGAGCGAGGCCCAGCTGGAGGTAGAAGGCACCGTGGGCGTGCCGCCCAACGCCTTCAAGATGGTGGCGCGCATCTCGACGTTCGTGCGCGACGTGGTGAAGAAGGAAGATCCCTTCGAGAAGAAGAAGTAGCGTAGCGCCCTACTTCACCTCGGCGACGCGGAGCACGCCGTCCTCGTCGCGGATCTGCAGCGTATGGTCGGCGCTACGCGTGCGGAACGTGGCCCCGAAGGGCGCGCCGCCGTCCTTGCCCAGGGCGCGCAACCCGGCGCATTGCGGGAGCGTCGGCACGCCGCCCTCGTCTTCCAGTCGGGTACGGAGCCGGGCGTAGGCGGTGAGCCGCGCGGTCCAGATGGGGCCCTCGTCCTTGGGGGCCACGGCGTCGCGATAGGCCACCGTGCGCAGATCGAGCACCCGCGCGTCCGGATCGTAGAGCGATAGGCTCACGTGCGCCATCACGCTGCCGTGGGGCGAAGGAGCGGCCAGCGCCGCCACGAACGCGTCGCACACCGCGTTGGCATGGCCCGGAAGAAACTGCCTTCGATCCTCCGCACGCAGGAGCGCCAGCTGGACGCGGGCGGTGGGAATGGCGAAACCGACGCTCTCGCGCCCCATGATCTTGATGGTGTTGATGCCGAGCAAGCGGCCTTCGGCGTCGAGGAGCGGGCCGCCGCTGTTGCCCGGATCGATGGCCGCGGTGTGCTGCAGGTACGTGCCGAAGACGCTGGTGGCGTTCTGGAACCGCGCGTTGGAGACGGTGCCGCGGCTGATCTGGAACGAGGGGCGGGCCTGGATTCCCGGAAACCCGGCGGCCACCACCGCTTCGTCTTCCTTTGCCGGCAAGAGGCGCAGCCCCACGCCGCCCTCCGGACCACCGGTCGCGTCGTCGACGCGGAGCACCGCCACGTCGTCGTCGCTGCTGATGCGGAGGACCTTGGCGTTCCACGCGCGGGGATTGTGCTTGCTACCTGGCGGGTCCTTCTCGCCGGCCGCCAGGCGATCGGCGTCGAGGATCTCCGCGTCCTCGGCGGTCCCCAGGACGTGGGCATTGGAGACCACGCGGGTCTCGACCTTGCCCGAGGCCGTGCGCCATCGCACCACCACGCCGCTGCCGAAGACGCCGGTGTCGGTCTCGCCGTTGGCGTAGCGCTCGGGCCACTTGGGGCGCACCAGCACGGCGATGCGCCGCGGGGGCTCGCGGCCAGCCACCACCTGCGGACCGCTCTCGCTCATGCCATCGACGCAGGCTTGCGCGCGGCGGTCGAGCTCGTTGACCATGGCGGTGACCTTGGTTTGCGCGGCTTCGCCCCCCGCCTTCGGATCGGAGAATGCCGCGAAGGCCGCCAGATTCTTGGCGTGCGCCAGGAGCGCGCGGGAGAGCGCGTCGCGACGCTGGGCGAACTCGCCATCGAGGGTCATCTCCGCGAGATGCTGGCCCACGGCGGTGCTCGACGAACGCGACTTCGTGTCGAGCGTGCCGAGCGCGGCCACGATGCGGCGGCCCGGGGCGCACGCCGGTGCATCGGCGACGACAGCGTTCTTGCTGCGCTGGGCGCGTTTCTCTTCGGGCGACGCCGACAGGATGACGCGAAGTCGCTGCGCCCGGGTGGCGCCGGC
This sequence comes from Polyangiaceae bacterium, assembly GCA_013141295.1. Classification (GTDB taxonomy): domain Bacteria; phylum Myxococcota_A; class Polyangia; order Polyangiales; family Polyangiaceae; genus JABFRG01. Next base: position 359 of record JABFRG010000599.1, on the reverse strand, counting down.
CGGCGCATCCAGCACCCGCAGGTCGACGCCCTGACAGACCGCCGCCGCATCGAGGGCGGCCTCGACATCGGCATAGCTCTTCTGCAGGGCCGCGGCCAGCGGCTGGCCCGCAGCGCGGTTGCGCTCGAGCTCCTGCGTGAGCTCGTTCATCCGCCCCAGGAGCCCGGCGATCTCCGGCTCCCCTGCGGCGGAGGCGAGTCGCTTCTTCGCCAACGCCAGCGATGCGAGGCGCGCATCGTCGATGGCCAGCCACGCGCCTTCACTGGAGCTCGGGAGCGTTTCCAGGAGCTCGGCGCGGAGATCGAGCCCCGGCACGAGGCCGGTGCACGCCGCACCCACCGGCGCGGCTCCCTGGCGCG
>JABFRG010000351.1 GCA_013141295.1 Polyangiaceae bacterium | reverse complement strand
AAGTTGGCGTTGGCGCCCAAGGTAACCGTGCAGGATACACCTTGTGTGAGCAGCAGGTACGCCAGCGCCGCCTGGGCCTCCAGGGGATCCTTCTGGTAGTCGGGAAAGCGCGCGCACCTTGTCGGCGGTGGGCGAGGAGACGAGCCCGTGCTTGCCCAGCGGGTACTTGTCGCCGTCGGCCACGATCATCAGTTTGCTGATGAGGTCGGCGCTCTCGAAGGCGCCCTGCGAGCCTCGGAGCGCGCGCCACTTCTTAAGCGCCGGCGCGTTGTCGAAGGTCTGCGAGAAGCGAGATGCTCGGGAAAGACGCCCGTCGCGCATGGCCCGAGCCTTGGCCACCAGATCCGGGCGTTCGCCGCCGGGGATGCCGCGGAAGCCATGAAGCCCCAGCGGCCAGAGCAACGGATCCGCCACCGTCTCGCCGTACGCGTAGGCCGGGAGCGAGGTGTCGCTGCCCCGTGACGTGAAGTCCGAGCCGGTCACCAGGTGCACGTTCGGGAGGGCCATGCCCGCGCCGTACTGGAGCGCCACGGCCTCTTGCAGCGTGCGGCCGAGCCAGGCCTCGTTGCCGGTCACCGAGCGCCGCTGCGCGACGGCGTGATTCACGCTGGTGGTGGTGGCAGTGACCACCATCATGTCCTTGCCGCGCCGCTTCACGAAGTCTTCTTGCTTGGTGGCGATGGCGTAGGGAATCGGGCCGATCTTCGAGGCATCGTAGGCCACCGCGCGAAGGCCGCCCGGCCCCGGGCTCGTCACCTGCGCGTCGGCGTAGGCGTTGATGGTGGCGGCGTTGGCCGACTCGGAGGCGCGGATCGCCAGCGGACCGTCGATGAGCGAAGCCCCGCCGTTGGCGCCCAGCACGATGAGAAAGCGCGCCTTCTTCGGGTCCTCGGCGCGGCCGATGCCACCGGTGCCACCGAGCACCGAGGCACCCGCGATGAGGGAAGCGCCGGTGAGCAGCCCACGACGTGAAATGCGGATCGATTGCATGGATGTTCCGATCAGTAAAAGAGCGCTTCTTCGGTGGTGGCGACGGCGAAGCAGGCGAGGGTGGCGAAGCGCCGGGGGCCCTCGGCGCCGGCTGCCGTGGCGATATCGGTGTACAGATCGCCGAGCGCGGCGATCTCCTCGGTGGTGGCCTCCCGGCGCATGAGCCGCAGGTACAGCCGCCTGGCCACCGCTGCCTGCGCATCCTTGCCGGGCGCAGCGCCGCCCAGCGCCAGCTCGCCGAAGAGCACGGCCTTCGAACCGTCGGCGAAGTCCTTGGCGGCGCGGCTCTCGCACCCGGAGAGCGCGATGCGATCCACCGCGTTGGCCGAGGCCACGGTGCGATCGGGGAGCGGCCGATAGATGGTTTGCCGGTAGGGCTCGATGCCGCCCAGCGAGATTTTGTGCACCACGTCGGCGCAGTCGTACGCCGAGAGCTCCTTGCACAGCTCGCCGCGGGGAATCGCCAGGGCCTCGGCGAGGTCCGTGGCGTAACGCTCACCACCTTTGAACTTCAGGCGGTTGTGGGTGGAGGGCGCCACCGGACTTGCGCTCGCTGCGGGCTTCGGCGCTTCGTCTTCGCTCTTGCTGCAACCGAAGGAGCCGCTCGCCGCCACGGCGCCGGCCGCGAGGATCGGTACCAGGATGGTCATCGTGCGCCGCGCGCTTCGTTCAAGGAACACCGTAGGCCTCCGTGTCGACGAGATCGTGGAGCATCTTCTCGATGCCGTAGGCGTTGTCGGTCTTCAGTCGCGTCCACAGCTTGGCGTACTCCGCGGCGTCGGACGGACGCGGATCTTCGCCGAGCAGGAGGCGCCAGTAGTCGAGCACCAGCTTCTGGGCGAAGGCGTCGCTTTCGGCTGCCACCTTGGCCCACTCCACCAGGTTCTGCACCGGCTTCCCGAAGATGCTGCCCTGCTCCGGCACCTGGGTGATGCGCGGCCCGTCGGTGTCGACGAAGCGGTCCATGCGGTCGGGTCGGTATTGCGAGCGGTACACGGTGCCGGTCTTGGCGTCGCGATCGAGGGCCTCGTAGCGGGAGAACGGATAGGCCAGCGGATCGAGCGTCTTGTGGCAGCCGATGCACCCGGCGGCGCGCACGCCCTTGGCGTCGTAGTCGATGGGCTCGTTCGTCGTGCCCTCCTGCAGCCCTTGCAGCAGCGCGATGTCGAGGCCCAGGTACGCGCGGTACGCCTGCGCCGCGGTGGTGCGGGGCACCGGCGTGAACATGGTGTTCACCACCCGGAACCAGCGCAGGGTGATCATGCCCGCCCGTTGATCGGCGTCGATGGTCTGAAAGGTGCCGCGGCCGGGCCGCGCCTGCGCGTCCTCCACCGCGGAACGATCGAACGTCGCATAGCTGGTGGGCGCGGTCGCAGTCGGCACCGTGGCCGAGACGAAGTACTTGGCCTGGAGCAGATCGCGCGCGTCGTGGTTGTCGATCTGCGTCCAGGTGAAGAGCGCGAAGTCGTCCTCGTAGTCGGCGAGCGGCACCGGCCCCGCATCGGCGCCCGCCTTGATGCTCTGGAGCGGCTTGATCTTGGGTGCGGCCAGGTTCCACACCGCGCCGCCCTTGCCACGCCAGTGCTCGGTCTTCAGGCAGGCGGCGAGGGCCGCGTGCAGATCGGTGCGCCGCGCGCTGCTCTTCTGGAAGGTGGCTTCCTCGTCCACGCTGGGAGACCGCCCGCAGAAGTCGAGCATCACCTTGCGGTAGGCGTAGCGCTCGTCGTAGCCGCACACGTTCCACGAGTGCCCGGGGGCCGACCCCAGATCGCCGCACTCCTTCTGCTTGGGCGTGCTCTGCGCGCTCGCCGGATCGGTGCCGGCCCGGATCTCGTCGAGGTTGCCGAAGCCGTCGCCATCGGCATCGAGCGCTTCGGCGGCCCGCAACGCCGCGGGCAGTGCAGCCGCATAGTCCGCGTCGCTGAGCGGCCGGCTCTTGCCCGGCGCCAGGTTCTTCTCGATGGCGGTGCCGTACGCGTTGCGCGCCGGAGGAGCAGTGTGGCAGGTGGTGCATGCCACCTCGCCACCGGCGCATGCGGGTGCGTCGGGGTAGGTCTCGCAGAAGACCTTGGGACCAGGCGGCTTGGCCTGGGCCAGCCCGGAGGCCGTGAGCACGAGGACGAAGACGCGCAAAGGGCGGGACATGACGCGCATGTCAGCAACCGTCGTGCCACCGGTTTTGGCGCAAATTTCCCGGCAAATCACCGTCTTGCGGTGAACCCCGACGCCTTCAGTGAACATGCCCGCGTCCACCCGCGCGGGTCAAGGTCGCGCGCGCCCGACCGTTCTCCTTCCTCGAGCGCCCATGAGCCTTCGCGCCACCATCCTCTCGCTCGCCGAGCCTTCCTCTTCGGAGACCAGCACCCTCGAGGGGATCGGGAGCGCTTTCTCGTCGGCGCTCGACAGTCGCAGCCCGGTGGCCATCGCACTCATCGCGGTCATCGTCGTCGTCCTGGGGGTCGCCGGCTTGCGCTGGCATCGCGATGCGGCGCGGGTGGCGAAGGCCGAGGCGGAAGCCGACGTCGAGCGCGAGGCCCGTCGTCAGGCCGTCATCGCCGAGCTCGCCGCGCGGCGAGAGCAGCGGCAGTGGGTGCGCGTTCCGGCGCACCTGCGGCTCGAACTGGCGGAGCTCGATGCCAACGAGCATCTTCGCGTACGCGAGTTCGAGACCTTGAACATCAGCGGTGGGGGCCTGGCCTTCCTCTCGCACGATCCCTTCCCCACGGGCGCGCTCCTGGAGTTCAAGCTCGACCTCGGCGAAGGACGGCCGCTGGTGGTCCCCGGCGTCATCCGCCGCACCGAGCCCGGCCCCGACGCGGAGTCCACCTCGTTGGTCGTGCTCTCCTTCGGCGCCATCGACAACGCTTCCCGAGAGCGAATCATTCGATGGGTCGCCAAGGAAGTGGTTCGCGAGATCGCCGAGGCCAATCGCGGACGCGTCTGCTCCGTGTGTGGACGACCGCTCGCCGACACCTCCGCCTCGCCGGCGCACTTCACCTGCCTCGCCCAAGCCGAGCGGGCGAAGGCCGCCGAAGCCAAGGCCGCCGAAGCGAAGGCCGCCAAGGTTGCCAAGGCGAAGGCCGCCAAAGCCGTGGCCTGAGCGCCCTCAGCGCCGGGTCTTGCGTCGCGCGAGGTACAGCAGACCCAGCAGCGGAATCATGGCGGCGAGCGATCCCACGCCGTCGCCCTCGGTGGCGCACCCGCAACGACGTTGCTCCGGGCGCGCCGAGGCCATGGCGGCATCGGTGCCCGCTTCGGCGACCCGCTCGGGCGTGGGCTCCGGTGCGACCTGCGGCGCCCCGGCAGTCGGCTCCCTCGTCGGCGCCTCGGCGGCGAAGGTTCCCAGCGCGAACTGCCGGCTCACCACCCGCTTGGTGTTCAATTCCTCGAGGTCGAGGCGAAGCTCCACGGCGGCGCCGGTCTCGAGACCGGGGTCGGTCATGCGCGTACCAAGGTCGCCCGAAGCGCCATTGGAGTACGACGTCTCCGGGCCGAACACCGGTATCGAGGTCTTCTTGCCGCCGAGCGTCACCGTGATGCGCGACGAACCGGCCACCATCCAGTTGGCGTGATCGTCGACGTCGGCCCAGAGGATGACGACTCGATCACCCGTCCTTCGCGCCGTCATCAATGGCTCCTTCGCGCGTGGCAGGTCCGCCAGCATCTCGTGGGCGCGGGCCGCGTGAAAGAGCGCGATGCGCACGCCCTCGTCGGGCTCCGCCCGGAACCGGCGCACGATGGCCGCGCGCATGGCGGTGGTCGCTTTCTCCGTGGGGTGAACGCCGAGAATCGCGGCGCGAACCTGCGGCTCCGGATCGCCCATGAGCGCGATGACGCGGGCATCGGCGTCCTTCTCGTTTCGCAGCTCGCTCCACTGCGCGCGCAGGAGCTCGATGGCCGCCAGCCGCACTGGGAGCGGAGACTTCGCGTTTCCCGCCGCGTCGAACAAGGCGCGCGCGGTGAACGGGCTCGCCGCGCGATGGAGCGAGGCGCCGGCCGCTCGCGAAACCGCGAGCAACGTACGCGGCAGGTCCACCAGCTGGGCGAGCGTCTCGACGATGTGTGTGCCCGCGCGGTTGTCGTAGAACGAGCCCTCTCGGTCGCCGCCGGTCGTCGACAGCTCTACGAGCCGGTCACGTCGCGCCGGAGAATCGGGCGCCTCCAGGGCCGCTTCGATGGCACCGGCGCGTGACATGGCCCGGTCGATCGCTCGTTCCAGCCCCCGGAGATCGAGCCCGGCTCGGGGATCGCCATCTTCGGCCTCCTGCGGGTGCGGACCGTATCCACCGGGGTTACTCCACTGCACGAACCGCTGGGCCTTGCCCCCGAGGAAGGTGCGAACGCCACTCGGCACGATGGACCAATGAATGGATGTAGGATCCACGTTTCCCCGTCGCCTAGGAGCAGGTTGCCGT
>JABFRG010000780.1 GCA_013141295.1 Polyangiaceae bacterium | reverse complement strand
GGCTCGGGGGCGCCCCGGGTGAGGGGGGGCGTGCACGCGCAGAGCACCAAGGCCAGGCCGAGCGTCGTTCTCATGTGCATACGTCGACGACCCCCGCCGGAGTGTGACCGCTACGATATCAGGGCGCGCAGACGGCGAAGTCCACGAGCGCGGTGCTCGGGCCGCACTTCAGACCCGAAGTCGTGCACTCGTCCGGGGACGCAGCCTCGTCGCAGAGGCGAATGCGTTCCTCGCCGCCGCTGTTGCCGGTGCACTGGCCGTTGGGAACGCACTGGGTGCGCACGTAGCGGGCGAACGAACCCTGCGGGGTCTGCCGGAACGCGCAACACACCTGGTTTCCCGGGCAATCCTGGCTGTCGTCGCACACGATCGGGAGCAGGTACTGGCCCGCGCAGGCCGCGGCGTTGGCCTGGCAGGTGTACTTGGAGAAGCGCGCATTGCCCGGGTCGCGCTCGGCGCAGCAAACGCCGCCGGCGGGGCAGTAGACGTCGTCGCCCTTGTCGCCCTTGCCGCAGAACACGCGTCCCTTGTCGACGCTGGGTTGCGGCACGTTCACGTCGCGGGGCGGATCGAGCACGTCGACGAAGGGTCCGGCGTCGACGCTGCCACTGGAAGAGCTCCCGCTCCCGGACGATGCGCCGCTGCTGCCGGACGAGCTCTGGTTGGTGCGCGCCGGCGGGGTGCCGAAGAGATCGGGCTCGGTGGCGCCGCTGCATGCGCCGGTGACCACCGCGCCGAGGAGGGCCAGCGTCGAACAAACCAGGATGCGCGCGGTCTTCATGAGGAGCGCATTGTGACCCTTTCTTGCAGGCCCCGCTGCTACATTCGCGAGGGCACGGCCGGCTTGGTCGTGCTATGTGGCCCTCCCCCGTACGTTCGAACAGTCACTCGGAAGTTTTTTTCTGACAATGAAGACCCCGGACCAGCCCCAAGAGGCGCCCCAGCTCCAAGAGGCCCACGCGCCTCTCGACCGGGCGATGGACGCCCTCGAATTCGCGGCGCATGTCGCGGAAGCCGCGGAAGCGGGGCAAGTCGCCGATCCGGGCTTGCGCATGACGCGCGAGGACTTCCTGGCGGCCGCCAACCTGGATCCCAAGGCCGTTCGTGCGCGCCTCGACCGGGTCATCATGGGCGCCGACCCGGAAGCCGGCCTCGACGCGCTCCTGGTCACCGGCGCCCTCGACGCGCTGTTTCCCGAAGTGCACGCCATGGTGGGCTTCGGCGACGGCGAATGGCGCCACAAGGACGTGTGGAAGCACACCAAGCAGGTGGTGCGGCAGGCAGTGCCCCGCATCGAGGTGCGCTGGGCCGCGCTGTTCCACGACATCGGCAAGATCAAGACCCGCAGCATCAGCCCCGACGGCAAGGTGCACTTCCTCGGCCACGCCGAGGTCGGCGCGCGCATGTTCGACAAGCTGAATCGTCGGGTCACCATCTTCAACTACGAAGAAGCGCTGCGCAGCACGGTTCGCTTCCTGGTGCTGCACCACCTGCGCGCCAACCAGTACGATCCCGCCTGGACCGACAGCGCCGTGCGCAGGTTCGCTCGGGAGCTCGGCTCGCACCTGGAAGACCTCCTCTGCCTGGCCCGCGCCGACATCACCACCAAGCGTCCGGAGAAGAAGCGCAAGGGCCTCTCGCAGATCGACGAGCTGGCGGCGCGCATCACCGAGCTGGCCGCGGAAGACGCCAAGGTTCCGCCGCTCCCCTCCGGCGTCGGCGACGACATCATGAAGACCTTCGGCATCCCGCCCTCGCGTCTCATCGGCGAGATCAAGCGCGCCCTCGAGGCGGGCATCGAGAGCGGCGAGATCGAATCGCACCGCGAGAGCGCCTACTACGTCGACTTCGTGGGCTCCAACAAAGCCCGCTTCGGAATCTAGACTTCGTCGAGGGCCGCGCGGACCTTCTGGGTCAGCGCCTGCCGGTCGAACGGCTTTCGCAACAACCGGTGCGCGGGAATCGCGTGGCGCTCGATGGACTCTTCGCTGTAGCCGGACATGAAGAGCACTTTGAGGTGCGGGCGTAGCTTGGCCAGGCGCTCGGCGAGCTGGATGCCGCTCATGCCCGGCATCACCACGTCGGTCAAGACCAGGTCGATGCCGACGCCCGGCTCTTCGCAGAACGACAGCGCCTCGCCGGGGCTCGTTGCAAGCCGCACCTTGTAGCCGGCCGACTCGAGCACGCGCCGGATGACGTTGCGCAGCGCCGGCTCGTCCTCCACCACCAGGATCGACTCGGTGGCCGCCGCCACGCGCGCGGAAGGTGCCTTGGGAATGCGCGGCTGCGAGCCCGCTCCGATACGCGGAAGCACGATGCGAAACGTCGCCCCGGCGTCAGGGGCGCTGTCGACGGCGATGCCGCCGCCGCTCTGGCGAACGATGCCATACACCATGGCCAGCCCCAGACCGGTGCCCTTGCCCACCTCCTTGGTGGTGAAGAACGGCTCGAAGATGCGCGCCCGGGTAGCCTCGTCCATGCCGGATCCGGTGTCGGTGACGCGCAGCTCGACGTAGTCGCCGGGCGCGACCTCGAGGGCCGACGCGGTCATGGGGTCGAGCTCGACGTTGGCGGTGACGATGGTCACGCGCCCGCCATCGGGCATGGCATCGCGGGCGTTCACCACCAGGTTCATGAGGACCTGCTCGACCTGTCCGCGGTCGGCCTTGGTCTCGTAGAGCTCTGCGCCGGGGAGGATCTCCAGGAGCACGTCCTCGCCGATGAGGCGCGTCAGCATCTTGCCGAGGCTCGCCACCAGCTCGTTGAGGTCCACCGATTCCGGGTTGAGCACCTGACGGCGGCTGAACGCGAGGAGCTGCCGGGTGAGCCCTTCGGCCCGCTGCGCCGCCTGGGCGATCTCCTCGATGTCGGCCCGCAGCGGGTCTTCCGGACGAAGATCCATGGACGCCAGCTCGGCGTACGAGAGGATGACGCTGAGCAGGTTGTTGAAGTCGTGGGCCACGCCGCCGGCGAGGCGCCCCACCGCCTCCATCTTCTGCGCCGCGCGCAGCTGCTCTTCGGTCTCGCGCTGCTGGGTGAGGTCGACCACCACGCCGGTGAGGCCGGCCACGCGCCCGCCCACCACCAGCCGATGCGTCGTGATGCGAACCCAGCGCGTCTTGCGCGTGCTGTCGAGAATGCGCGCTTCGTAGGGCCCTTCGGAGCCACCCGCCAGCTGATCCTCCACGATGTGGCGGATGCGTGCGCGGTCCTCGGGAAAGGCCAGCTCGTCCAGGGTGCGCCCTACGAACTCGCCGGGGCGGAAGCCGAAGCGACCGTGCGCGCGGTTCGCGAAGATGATGCGCCCCCGCAGATCCATGGAGAAGATGACGTCGTCGAGGTTGTCGACCAGCGAGCGGTAGCGCTCCTCGCTGGCGCGCAGCTCTTGCTCCGCGCGCTTCTCGCGGGTGATGTCGCGGGTGGTTGCGATGAGCCAGAGGGGGCGACGCTCGGCCCCGGTGACGTCGAAGTGCACCTGGAGGTGCGCCATGATCCACCGGGTCTCGCCGTCCGGGAGCGAGATGCGGAAGGACATGGTGACCTTCCCTTTCTCGCCCGGCATACGCGAGCGCGCGAGCTCGGCCCGGAGCACCGCCACGTCTTCCGGGTGAATGCGCGACGAGACGTCCGTCCCGCTCAACGAGGTGGAGTCGAGCCCGAACTGCTGCCGCCCCCGCTCGTCGACCACGATGTGATTGTCGGCAAAGTCCATCCACCAGGTGGCGAGGTCGGCTGCCCCCAGCGCGAACCGATGCCGTTGCTCCGCCTGCGCGAGCGCCGCGTCGGAGCGCCGCAGCTCCGTGATGTCGTGCCACGAGGTGATGACGCAGCGCTCGTCCCCCAGCTCGGAGAGCACCCCGGTGAGCAAGAACTCTCCGACCGCCGCCGACCGCTGACGGATGCGGGCGTGCATCGGCGGCAAGATGGAGTGCGCACGCAGCTCCTCCAGCACGTGCTCGCGATCCGCCGGATCTTCGAACAGCCCGAGGGCGTCCACCGTGCGCCCCAGAAGCTCGCTGCGCGTCCACCCGAGCTGGCGCACGAACGACTCGTTGGCATCGAGGATCACACCGTCGCGCTCACGCGTGATGAGGGTGCCGGAGAGCGTGACGTCGAAGATGGCCGCGAGCCGCTGCTCGCTGCGCCGCAGTTGCTCGCGAGCGAGCCATCGGTCCGAGATGTCTTCCACCACCACCACGAAGAACGGGTCTTCGCCCTCGAACGCGGAGCGGGACGCGGTGGTCCGCGCCCACACCTCGGCGCCGTCCTTGCGAACGTAGCGCTTCTCGCGCCAGGCACGCACCTCTACCCCCGAGGCCAGCGTGGCGTACATGGCCTCGTCGCTCTGCAAGTCTTCCGGATGCGAGAAGTCGGTGGAGCGCCGACCAACCACCTCCTCTTGGGGGTAGCCGACGATCTCGCAGAACTTCTGGTTGGCCCGGAGGAAGCGACGGCTCTCGACATCCACCTCGCAGATGCCCACCGCGGCCTGCTCGAAGATGAGGCGGAAGCGCGCTTCGCTTCCGCGACGCGCCAGCAGCGACATGCGCTGCGCGGTGATGTCCTGGATGGTCCCCCGCAGCTGGACGACCTTGCCTTCTCTCACCACCGGTCTGCCCAGGCTCCGCACCCACTTGCGGTTGCCCTTGGCGGAGACCATCTCGACCTCGACGTCGAAGGGCTGCGCTCGGTCGACCGCGTCGCGCAAGGCTGCGACGATCTTGTCGCGATGCTCGCCGTGGAAGAAGCTCAGCCCCAGGTCGGTGGTGGCGGGCAAACCCGCATCGATCTCGTAGATGTGTGCGACCTCGGCGGTCCACATTCCGCGGCCCGTGGCAGGGTCGTGAGACCACCCTCCGACGCGGGCCATGGCGCTCGCCTCGCGGAGTAGCTCGGCGGCCTCCTCGGGCGCACCGTCGTCGACGCGGGGGGGACTGGATGACTCGTGCATGCGAAGATTTCCGTGTGTCACTCCAGCTGGTGGCGCGCTTCGACACAAGGGCAATCCCCACCCCTCCACACCTTATGATGCTGAACGTTCACGCAGTATCGCAAGGCAGCCAGAGTCGGTCCGCGCGGCGCGGCGCGATGCCGGAGCGCCATCCTGCAGCAGGCGGGCGACGTCGCTCACGGTGCGCAGCGCGGCAAGCTCCTCGTACCGCACGCGAACCTGGAGCGCCTCCTCGAGCTCGGCCACGATGAGCACCAGGTCGAACGGATCGACCCCGAGATCGCGTTCGAGCTCGAGCTCGGCGCCTATCGACGGGACGCGCAGGTGCTGACGCAGGACGTGCAGCGTGACTTCGAGGCAGGAGCTCATGGAGTGCTTTCGGGACGGCGGGAGCGCAATCGTGATGCGTGATGCGTGATGCGAGAGAGGGGTCACTACGCTCGTAGGGACGTACCCACCCGCCGAACGATCACGC
>JABFRG010000094.1 GCA_013141295.1 Polyangiaceae bacterium | reverse complement strand
GGGATGGTAGGCATAGTGGGCCGTCGGCCGGTACAGGACCTTGTCGCCGTCACGAGCCGTCAGGTAGTCGGAGATCGAGATCGCCTCGCTGTGCGTGATCAGGAAGCCGTGGAATATGCCAGCGCGAGGCGTCCACGTCCGCACGCGGGTACCGGCTCCCGGCTGCAGCAGGTAGATCGCGCTCTGCCGGCCAAACTCGTGGCGCTTGCCGTCACGCGGCCAGTTCTTCTCGTGCGTGCCCCAACCCATCTCGGAGGTCGTGGTGCCTTCCTCGCGGAAGCCCTCGAGGGACGTCGGCGTGAAGGTCTATTGCGAGAGCCGCTCTCGCTTCCGTATCCCCAGCGTTCCTTCTCCTCCAACGACTACCTGGGTCTGGCCCAGGACCCGGTGAACGTCACCGGACCCGCCGGGGCCGGCGCCTCCCGTCTGGTGGCCGGCGACCACTCTCCCGCGCAGCAGCTCGAGACGGGACTCGGCGAGTGGCTCGGCCTCCCCGGCGTCCTCCTCTTCACCAGCGGCTACGCCGCCAACGTCGGCACCGTGTCGGCGCTCGCGACGCACAGCGACCGCATCCTCAGCGACGCCATGAACCACGCGTCGCTCATCGACGGCATGCGCCTCTCGCGTGCGCGCGTCGAGGTGTTCCCGCACAACGACCTGGGCGCACTGGCGACCCTCCTCGACCAGCCCTCGAGCCCGGCGCCACGTCGCACCTTCGTGGTGGCCGAGTCGTACTACAGCATGGACGCCGACGGCCCCGACCTCCGCGGCCTGCGCGAGCTGTGCGATGCCAAGGGCGCAGTCCTGATCCTCGACGAGACTCACGCGCTGGGGGTCTTCGGACCCGAAGGGCGCGGCCTGGCGGCGGCCGCCGGCGTCGTGCCAGACGTCCTCATGGGTGCGCTCGGCAAAGCGTTCGGGGTGCAGGGTGGGTTCGCCGCAGGAGCCCCCGAGCTCCGCGCCTGGCTGTGGAACGCCGCGCGCTCGTTCGTGTATTCTACCGGCATCTCGCCGCTCCTCGCCAGCGTGGGCCTGTCGCGCCTGACGCAGGTTCGAACCGGCGAGGCGCTCCGGGAGAACCTCGCGGCGGTGGCCGACCTCCTTCGCCACGAGCTCACCGGTCTGGGCGTCGCGCCGCTCGGCCATGGTCCGATCGTGCCGTGGGTGCTGGGCGACGCCGACCGCGCGACGGAGCTCGCCACCAGCCTGCGCGCCAGGGGCTTCCACGTGCAGGCCATCCGGCCTCCCACGGTTCCACCGGGCACGAGCCGTCTCCGGCTGACGGTCACCGCTCGGCATACGCCCCACGACATCCACGATCTCGTTTCCGCCATAGGGAGAACGCTCGCGTGACCATCATCGCCATCGCAGGAACCGGCACGGGCATCGGCAAGAGTCACGTCGCCGTCGCGCTACTCATGGCCATGAAGCTCCACGCACGCGTGGTCGGCTGGAAGCCAGTGGAGAGCGGCGTCACCGGCAGCGAGGGCGAGGACGAAGCCCGACTGCGCGACGCGGGCTCGGTCGCGGGGCCGCCCACGCTCCGTCTGCGCGAGGCGCTCTCTCCGCATCTCGCCGCGCGCCGCGAGAACCGGATCCTGGACGCGCGCGCCTTCGCCGATACCGCAGCGCAGCTGGCGACCACCCACGACGCGGTGGTGGTGGAGGTCGCCGGTGGCCTCTTCTCTCCGCTCACCGACGAGATGACCAACGCGACCTGGCTGCGCACGTTGAAGAAGATGCCGCGCATCGTGCTGGTGGCACCGGACCGCCTCGGCGTCCTGCACGACACCTACGCGACGGTGCGCGCGGCCGCCGCCGAAGGGCTCACCATCGACACGGTGGTCCTCTCGGCACCGGAGACCCCGGACGCGTCCACTGGCACCAACGCCGGCGAGCTAGTGCGGCACATCTCGGCGTACGTGTATCATACACACATCATCACGGCCCCCCGCAAGGACCCGAAGGACCTCGCCGCCGAGCCCGCCATCGTCGCCCTGGCCGCGCGCGTCCTCCCGCCCCGAAGCGCCACGTCGCTCAGTTCCTGATCCGCCCGCGCTCCATCTCCACCGAACGGTCGCCGTAGGCGCGCGCGAACTCGGCGTCGTGCGTGACCACCACCACGTAGGCGCCCCGCGCCACCTCTTCGCGCACCACCTCACCGAGCTTGGCCACGCCCTTGGCGTCGAGCCCGGTGGTGGGCTCGTCGAGCAAGAGCAACTTGGGGAGCGCCACCAGCGCACGCGCGAGGGCGATGCGCTGACGCTGACCGCGGGAGTACGTGCGCACCGCGCGTTCGGCGAACGCGCCCAGCTCGAAGCGCTCGGCCACCGCCGCATACGCCGTGCTCGGGTCGAGCCCGTGAAGGCGCGCCGCCAGCGTCACGTTCTCGCGTCCGGTCAGGTCGGCGTAGGTGAGCAGGTCGTGGCCCACCCATCCGAGCACGCGCCGCACCTCCTCGCGTGTACGACCGAGCGGTCCGTGGTCCAGGGTACCGGTGGTGGGCTTGGCCAGGGTTCCCAGCACCGAGAGCAGCGTCGACTTGCCCGATCCGTTGGCCCCCAGCACCGACAGCGCTTCACCCGGCCGAATCTCCATCGACACGCCCAGGAGCGCGCGCACCGGCCCGAAGGTCTTGGTCACCTGGCGCAGGGTGATGGTCACGTTGCGACGTTATCGCAAAACAGTGCTCCTCCGCCACGCACCCCTGCACACTTGTCCCCTACGAGCGCGACCGCGCGAAATCGCGTCCGAAAACTCCGCTGGCGTTCTTGCCTGTGCGTCATGCTATCTTTTGGTTATGACGGCTGCCGCCTCGCGTTTGAACGCGGAGCTTCCAGTGCTCAACGAGCTACGGCGCAATGTCGAAGGCGCTCTCGAGGGCAAAGGTGAAGCGGTGGAGCTCGCTTTGGTGGCGCTCCTGGCCCGCGGCCACCTGCTCATCGAGGACGTGCCCGGTGTGGGCAAGACCACCCTGGCTCGGGCGCTCGCGCGATCCGTGGGCGGAGAGCTGCGCCGCGTTCAGTTCACGAGCGATCTCCTCCCCAGCGACGTGCTCGGCGTGTCGGTCTACGACCAGCGCACCGGCGAGTTCGTGCTCCGCCAGGGGCCGGTCTTCGCCAACGTGCTCTTGGCGGACGAGATCAACCGCGCCAGCCCGCGCACGCAGTCGGCGCTCCTCGAGGCCATGAACGAGGGTCAGGTCTCGCTCGACGGCCAGACCATCCCGCTGCCGGATCCGTTCTTCGTCATCGCCACCCAGAACCCGCAAGACTTCGCCGGCACCTTCCCGCTACCCGAGTCGCAGCTCGACCGCTTCTTGCTCCGCGTGCGCATCGGCTATCCGCCGCCGCAGGTGGAGATGCGCCTGCTCCTGGGCGGCGAGACCGACACCGCGCGCAACGTCGAGACGGTGCTCGACCCGGGTCGCCTGGTGGAGCTGCAGCGCGAGGTGCATCGGGTATCCCTGGATAGTTCCCTCGGCAACTACCTCCACGCCATCATCCAGGCCACGCGCACCTCGCCGCTCCTGGGGCTCGGCGCTTCCACCCGCGGCGCCATCGCCCTCGGCAACGCCGCCCGCGCACGCGCCATGCTCCGCGGTCGCGGCTACTGCATCGCCGACGACATCCAGGACCTGGCGGTTCCGGTGCTCGCCCACCGCGTCCGTCTCGCATCCCAGGCCGAGGGCTTCGCGCCCTCGCGCGACGAAGCCGAAACCGCGATCCGGGAGATCGTCGCCCGGATCCCCGTTCCGCTCTGAGCGCCCCATGACTCCGGAACCGCGGACGTTGTGGGCACGTCTCCGCGCGCGGCTCAAGTCGCCGCGTCGGCTGCGCTTCACCCGCGAGGGGAAGTTCTTCGTGGGCATCACGCTGGGCGTGGGCTTCGCCGCCATCAACACCGGCAACAATCTCCTCTACTTGCTCCTCGGCATGCTGCTGGCGCTCATCGTGGTGAGCGGCATCATGAGCGAGGTCTCGCTGCGGCACCTCACGGTGGTGCGCAGGCTCCCGGCGAGGGCGCAGGTGGGCCGGCCGCACGTGGTGGAGATCGAGGTCTTCAACCACAAGAAGCGCGTGCCCTCCTACGCCATCGAGGTGGAAGATCTGCGCGAGGGTCTCCCCGCCGACAAGCGCTGCTTCTTCCTGAAGATCAGCCCGCGGTCGGCGCAGGTAGCCGCCTACCGCCGCACGCCCTCCAAGCGCGGCCGCGATCACCACACCGGCTTTCGCATCGCCACTCGCTTTCCCTTCGGGCTCTTCGAGAAGTCCCGGGAGATCCCCGCAGACGGCGAGCTCCTCATCTACCCGGCGGTGGACCCGGTGCAGCTGCCCATCCCGGTGGGCGGTCGCTCGCTCGGCGGCGAGACCACCATGGGCCGCGGCTACGGAGAAGATCACCTCGGCCTGCGCAGCATGCGCGAAGGGGAGGACCCGCGCGACATCCACTGGCGAAAGTCCGCCGCCATGTCGCAGCTGGTGATCCGTGAGCGCGCCCGGGAGGCGCGACCCGACGTGAACCTGTCGCTCGAGGTACGCAAGCCCAAGGGCTCGTCGTCGGAGTGGGACACCCAGTTCGAGAAGCGCATTCGCGAAGCCGCATCGCGAGCGGTCGCGCACCTGCGCCGCGGCGATAGCGTCACGCTCCGGACCTCCAGCGGCCCCTTGGTACGCGCCACCCGCAGCGCCGGCGCCGACCCCATCTTGCGCTTCTTGGCGCTGGTCGCCTTCGAAGAGACCGATGCGGAGACGGAAGCGAAGGAGGCTGCGGAGTGAGGTTCGGCCTCGTGCACCGCATCATGACCAACGCTCTCGCCGCCCTCGGCGTGCTGGCGGTGGTCAACAGCGCCTCCATGAGCCCGTGGGTCAACGTCATCACCCTGGGCGGCCTGGCCCTCGCCATTGCCGTGCCGGAAGGCTGGCAACAGAAGGCCTGGCTGCGCCACGTGGCCACCGCCGGTCCGCTGGTGCTCTTCTTCGTGGAGGGCGGCCGCCTCCTCTCGGGTCAGTCGGCGCTCGACGTGGCAGTGGAGTTCGCGGCGCTGCTGCAGGTGGTGCGACTCGCCACCCGGCGTGGGGCCGCCCACGACCAGCAGATCATCCTCCTGGCGCTGCTCCACTTCGTGGTGGGCACCGTGCTCGGCGGCGGCCTGGCCTTCGGTCTCTGCTTCCTGGGCTTCTTGGTGGTGGCCCCGGGCGCGCTGGTGCTCTCGCACTTGCGACGCGAGGTGGAAGGCAACTACCGGCAGGGCGCGCGCGATCGCACCGGCCTCCCGGTGGACGTGCCGCGCATTCTCCGGAGCCGGCGCGTGGTGGGACGTGGGTTCCTCTTCGCCACCGGCCTGCTCAGCATTCCCATCTTCATCTTCACCGCGGCGCTCTTCCTGCTGTTCCCGCGGGTGGGGCTCTCGCTGCTCCTCATCAACCACGCGCGTCCGGGCCGCATGGTCGGCTTCTCCGATCGCGTGGACCTCGGCGACGTCGGTGTATTGCGCAACGATCCGGCCATCGCGCTGCGCTTCGAAGTGCCGAACCTTCCGGATCCGCCGCCGGCGCGCATCACCTTGCGCCTCCGCGGCACCGGCTTCGACGCGTACGATGGTCGCGCCTGGGCGCGCACGGTGGTGGAGCGACGGCCCGAGTCGCGCTTCGGCGACACCTACTCCATCGCGCGCATGCCGAAGCCGAACGACCGCATCGTCTCCTTCGACCTCGAGCCCATCGACCCGCCGGTGCTCTTCTTCCCGCAGCAGACCGCGGCCTTTCGCGTACGACAGCAGGGCGACGCCATGCTCTCGGAGCCCACGCTCATCTCCCGCGGGCCGGAGGGGGAGTATCGCTACGGCGGCGCCGACACCCGGGGCCTTCGCTACGACGTGTACGTCGCCCCCGACGACGAGATCCTCACCAGCCCGCCGCTGCAGGAGATCGACCGCCGGCGCTACCTCGCGCTCCCGGCCACCTTTCCCAAGCGCATCGCCGAGCTCGCGGAAGAGTGGACCAAGAACGAGCCGACCCCGCGCGCCAAGGCCAAGGCCATCGAAGAGCACCTGAAGAAGGACTTCGTCTACGACACCAACTCGCCGTCGGGGGGCACCGCGTCGCCGGTGGACCACTTCCTCTTCGAGTCGAAGAAGGGCCACTGCGAGTTCTTCTCCACTTCCATGGCGCTCATGCTGCGCGCGGTGCACATCCCCAGCCGCAACGTCACCGGCTTCGTCGGCGGAACCTACAACCGCTTCGGCAAGTACTACGCGGTGCGCGAGGGCGACGCCCACTCGTGGATCGAGGCGTACATCGACGACGGTCCGCGCTCGGGATGGCAGACCTTCGACCCCACGCCCTCGGCCGGCGCGCAGCCGCTGCAGTCCACCACCGGCACCTGGGTCTACCTGCGCGATCTGGTGGAGGCCATGTCGCAACGCTGGACGCAGCACGTGGTGGGCTACGATTTGCGGCAGCAGCTCCACATCGTCGACTCGCTGACGTCGCGCTACGAGCGCGCGCGGGGCAGGGCAGGGCTCACCCGCGGGCTCGGCGAGCGGCTCACGCGACCCCCGGTGGTGGGCGGCGTGCTCTGCCTGCTGGGCGTCGGCGCCTACGTGCTCTGGCGAAGGCGGCAACGCGGCAACCCCAAGGACCTTCCGCCCAAGCCGCTGCCCGAGAGCCGCGAGATTCAGAACGCCGCCGCCATGTATCGCGCCCTGGAGCAGGCGCTCCTCGTCCACGGCCTGATGCGCCCCGCCGAGCAGCCGCCGCTGCGCTACGCCGAGTCGCTGGAGAAGCGCGGTCACCCGCTGGCCGACGAGGTCTTCGAGCTCACCCAGATCTACCTGGGCGTGCGCTTCGGCGGCGAGACCCTGGCGCCCGCGGCACGCAAGGACTTCGACGCTCGGGTCCGCGACCTGCGCGCACAAAAGCTAGCCGACGCCCCGCACAGCGCGGCCTGAACCCCACAAAACAGATACTCCCCGCCACGGCTCGAAGACCACGGCGGGGAGCGATGAAAGACCGTCGAAGCTAGTTTTGCATGGTCGGCGCGAAGGTAAGCTCTCCGTCGTCGCCCACGTCGACCTTCACCGTGGTTCCGGGCGGGAACTTGCCCTGCAGCACCTGCTTGGCGAAGCCGTCTTCCAGGTGCTTGCGCATGGCGCGCTTGAGCGGGCGGGCGCCGTACTGCGGGTCCCAACCCACCTCGCCGAGGAAGTCCTTGGCGCGATCGGTGAGGCTCACCGTGAGCTCCCGCTTGGCGAGCCGCTCCTGGAAGCGGGCCAGCTGGATATCGACGATCTGCCGGATATTGCCGCGGTCGAGCCGATCGAAGACCACCATCTCGTCGAGGCGATTGATGAATTCCGGCCGGAACGATTTGCGTACCTGGTCGAGCACCGCGCGCTCGATGAGGTCGCGGCGATCCTTCGGTTCGAGGCCCGGGCGGTCCTCGATGGCTTGGATGTGCTCTGCACCCATATTCGAGGTGAGGATGAGCACCGTGTTCTTGAAGTCCACGGTACGGCCCTGACCGTCGGTGAGACGGCCGTCGTCGAGCACCTGGAGCAGCACGTTCCACACGTCCGGATGGGCCTTCTCCACTTCGTCGAAGAGGACCACCGAGTAGGGGCGGCGGCGCACCGGTTCGGTGAGCTGGCCACCTTCGTCGTAGCCCACGTAGCCGGGGGGTGCGCCGATGAGGCGCGAGACCGAGTGCTTCTCCATGTACTCGCTCATGTCGAGGCGAATCATGGCGCGCTCGTCGTCGAACAAGAACTCGGCCAGCGCACGCGCCAGCTCGGTCTTGCCCACGCCGGTGGGCCCCAGGAACAGGAAGCTACCGATCGGGCGCTTCTCGTCGCCCAGACCGGCGCGCGAGCGGCGCACCGCGTTGGCCACCGCGATGATGGCGTCCTTCTGCCCCACCACGCGCTTGGCCAAGCCCTCTTCGATGTGGAGGAGCTTCTCCATCTCGCCCTGGAGCATCTTGCTCACCGGCACGCCGGTCCACTTGGCGATGATGGCCGCGATGTCCTGATCGGTGACCTCTTCGCGCAAGTACGAGGTCTTCTCCTGCACCTTGGCCAGCTGCTTGCGCAGCTCGTCGACCTTGCGCTCGAGCTCCGGGAGCTTGCCGTAGCGAATCTCCGCGGCCTTCCCCAGATCGCCCTTGCGCTGGGCCGTTTCGGCCTCGGTGCGCAGGCGCTCCATGTCCGGCTGCGTCTTCCGCAGCTGGTCGATGACCTCCTTCTCGCGCTGCCACTGGGCGCGCATGGCGGTGGCGGTCTCTTCCAGCTCCGAAAGCTCCTTCTTCACATTCACGAGACGCACCGCCGAAGCGTTGTCGCGCTCCTTCTTCAGTGCCTCTTGCTCGATCTGGAGCTGGGTCATGCGCCGCTGCACCGAGTCGATCTCGGCGGGCATGCTGTCGACTTCCATCTTGATCTTGGCAGCCGCTTCGTCGACCAGATCGATGGCCTTGTCGGGGAGGAAGCGCTCGGTGACGTAGCGGTCCGAGAGGGTCGCCGCCGCCACCAAGGCCGCGTCCTGGATGCGAATCCCGTGGTGCACTTCGTAGCGCTCCTTGAGACCGCGCAAGATGGCGATGGTGTCTTCCACCGTGGGCTGCGACACGTAGACCGGCTGGAAGCGACGCTCGAGGGCGGCGTCCTTCTCGATGCGCTTTCGGTACTCGTCGAGGGTGGTGGCGCCGATGCAGCGGAGCTCGCCGCGAGCCAGCGCAGGCTTCAGCAGGTTCGCCGCATCCATGGAGCCTTCGGCGGCGCCCGCACCGACGATGGTGTGAATCTCGTCGATGAACAGGATGATACCGCCGGCCGCACCTTCGACCTCTTTGAGCACCGCCTTCAGGCGATCCTCGAACTCTCCGCGGAACTTGGCGCCGGCCACGAGCGCGCCCATATCGAGCGACACCAGGCGCTTGTTCTTCAGCGACTCGGGGACGTCGCCGCGCACGATGCGCTGGGCGATGCCTTCGACGATGGCGGTCTTGCCCACGCCGGGCTCGCCGATGAGCACCGGGTTGTTCTTGGTGCGCCGCGAGAGCACCTGCATCACGCGGCGGATCTCCTCGTCGCGACCCACGACCGGATCGTTCTTGCCCTTGCGCGCGGCGTCGGTGAGGTCCCGGCAATACTTCTCGAGGGCCTGGAATTTCCCCTCCGGATCCTTGTCCACCACGCGCTGGTTGCCACGGACGCCGGCCAGGGATTTCAGCAGGCGATCGTAGTTGAGCCCGCCCGCTTGCTCGAGGAGCACGGCGATCTCGGGATCGTGCTTGCTCATGGCGAGCAGGAAGTGCTCCACCGAGACGTAGTCGTCCTTCAGCTGCTTGGCTTCGTCCTCGGCCTTGCGGAACACCTCGAGGGAGCGCCGCGAGAGGCCCGGCTCGGCGCCGCCGGAGACCCGGGGGAACGACTCGACGCGACCCTTCACCTGGGCCTCGAGGGCCGACGGATCACCGCCCGCCTTCTGCACCAGGGGAGTTGCCACGCCGCCATCCTGCTCGAGCATGGCCAGGAGCATGTGCTCCGGCTGGAGCTCGGGATTGCCACGACGGCTCGCCACGTCGATGGCGGATCGCACGGCTTCTTGGCTCTTTGTGGTCAACCTATCAGGACGCATGATGTTCTCCCTGGCGTGGCGCAGCGCGCCCGCCCCCTACGTAAATATCGACTTCGACCACGCGCCAGAACGGGAGCCTCACGGCCTTCCCTCCGGCGTCGGTCTCTGGGATGAGGTTAAGCGCTCTCGAACCATTCGCAAGAGGCGTGCCGCATGTTCAAGGGCGCACTGGGACCCGCATTTGCGCGTGCAAGGGCTGCAGCCGGCGCAGAATTCAGGGGCAGGCGCGACCGACGAACTGCACGCAGCGAACGTAGCGATCGTTGTCCGGCTTCGGCTCCTCGGTGCTGGTGCCCGTCTCCCCAGTGCCAAAATCGACGGTCAGAATCGCCGTCAGACCGGGATTTCGGGTCTGCGTCCAGAACGCGCGATCGGTCGGCGTCGCAGGAAACGCTGCACCGTCGATGGCCACGTCCACTTCCACGCCACCGCGCTGCTCGCGATGGCGGTCTTCGTCCACCAGCGTCAGCAGCTCCTTGGCGGTGGGAAGCCGCTGCGGTGCCGCACAAAACGTCACCGCGTCCGTATAGCTCTTCAGGGGGCTCGGGGTGCGCTGCCAACGGAGGCCGGTCTCCTGGTCGCAAATGCTGGTCGAGGTGAGCCCGAACCGCTGGTACTGCGCCGGCGGCGCGGCGGCCGTGACCACGTGGGTCGCCAAGGCGACCGCAGCGATGCTTGCACACTGCACGAAGGGAGAGCGCTTCATTGCTTGCTCACGATGCAGAGGACGTTGGCCGACTGCGGGGGTCGGGCGACGACCGCCCCGCTGGATGCGTCGACGAACCAGTGCATGAGTGGGTTGGTTGCCGGTCGCCGGATCGAAGCAGTCCAGACGAGCCCCGTAGCCGATGGCATCAGGTCGGGCATCACCGATCCCCGGCTCGTTCGGTAGTCGAGGAGGGTGATC
This sequence comes from Polyangiaceae bacterium, assembly GCA_013141295.1. Classification (GTDB taxonomy): domain Bacteria; phylum Myxococcota_A; class Polyangia; order Polyangiales; family Polyangiaceae; genus JABFRG01. The sequence goes on along the minus strand of JABFRG010000094.1, from coordinate 16,136 downwards.
AGCTCGATGCGGCTCGGCAGACGATACCCGGTCGGGCACTTGCTCACGGCTTCGTCGAGCGTGCTCGCCTTGCTGATGTTGGAGAGGAACTTGAGCACCCCGGACGGCGCCGCGACGACCGTGATGTCTTGCCCGTCGGATGCGTACACTGCCTTGTTGTCGACCCCAGAGTCCGGCTCGTTCGGCATGATCCAGTTGGGCCAGCTGGCAGGGCGCACCGTCGGGGGAACCACGATCACGTCGGCGCCGCCATCCACGGCGCCGTCGAGGCCGCCGTTGCCTCCGTCGGTACCCGCATCGCTCGCGCCGCTGTAGCCGTCGAGGCCCAACAGACTGTTGCAGCCTACACCCATTGCCAGCGTCAGCAGAGCGACCAGGGTCTTGCTAGAACGTTCCATGAAACCCCACGCTGGCCGGTCCAAGGTAGGGAATCACCCGAGCGGTGCTGGTCTTGGCCTCGGCCTTGCCCCCCACGAAGAGGCCCACCACCGCCAGCGCCAGACCGGCGCCGCCGGCGATGAAGCCGATGGTCGCCACCGTGCCCGCGGTGCGCGCGCCGTCGAGCTTGTCCTGGTAGCCGGGCGCGCAGCCGGACTTGCCGTTGGTGCACGAATCGTCGAGCGAGCTCTTCTGGCTCAGCGCGCTGATGCCGGCGATGGTCCCGACCGCAGCGCCTCCCGCGGCCAGCGCGAGACCGATGGGTACCAGCGGCGACATGTGACCCGGCGCGGGGGGCGGAGTCGGTGGCGGCGTCACGATGCTCCCGCCGGCGACCTTGGCCTCGGGCACGGTGACGAGCAGCTTCACGCTGCCGGAGGCGCCCTCGTCCAGGGTCGCCGTGCCGCGCGCTTCGGGGCCGTCGCCGACCCGCGCCACCACGTCGTGCTTCCCCGGGTTGACGGTGCGGGCCTCGGAGAGGGCCTCGGCCGGCACCGCCTGGCCATCGATGGTGACGCTGGGCACGGCGCCGGAGCGACCCTTGGGCGTGAGCTCGATCTCCACCCGCAGGGCGGCGAGCTTGGGCTTGAGATCCGCCGCGAGCTTCGTCGCCTCGGTGCGCGCGTCGGTGGACCGCGAGGTCTCGTCGGCGGTCACCGGAATGACCGTCACCTGGAGCGCGACGTCGCGCGCCTCCACGTACTTCTTGATGGCGGCATAGGCCTTCGCCAGCTCGATACCGGTGACCGGCGTGCGACCGAGCGCGTGGGCAGCCTTGAACTTCTCGGCGGCGCCCGGGAGATCGCCGGCGTCGCGGAGCGCTCGCGCCTGCTTGATGAGGGCTCGCGCCGACTCCATGTCGGCCGACGAGGGACCGGGCGTCTGCGCCGAGGCCACCGGCGCCGCACCGAGCAGCGCGACGCAAAGGAGGACGTGGCTACCGTAGAATTTCATCTTCGGGCGGCTTTACCGGGTGGGCAGAGGTGGCGGGAGAGGCGGGCGCGGAGGCCGACGCCGTCGCGCCGGGTTTGATGGGAAGCTTCGGAGATTTTCCAACCGTCGCGGCGACCCCGACGGCGTGCGTGGGAAGCGCGGGCGCGGGCGCGCTGGCCGAGCCGGTGGCGAGCGCGAGCGGGTCGGCAACCGGAGCACCGGAGGAGGCTGCCTTGGCCGAGGCCGAAGGTACCGGCGGTTCGGGCAACGCCTGCGCGCCGCTGCTCCGGCCATACATGGCAACCCCGCCGCCCACCAGGCCCAGCAGCACGATGACCAGGCCCACACCGACGTAGAGACCCTTGCGGGAAGGCGGCGGAGCCAGCGTGGTCGGGTCGAGATCGCCGGTGGTGAGGGTGCGGCTCATGGGCGCCGGTTGCGACGCCTGCGCTTTGATGCCGGAGAACGACGGCGCCACCCCGCTCCGCGGGCTCACGCCCAAAAGCGCCACCGTCAGCGCGTCGGCGAGCTCCTTCGCAGATCCGAAGCGGGCCTCCGGCGACAGCGCACAGGCGCGCTCGAACCACGCGTCGACCGCCGGCGGAAGGTCGGGCCGCTGGGTGCAGGGGAGGGGAAGGGGATCGTTGTGAATCTTCATGGTGAGCGCGCCCACCGTTTCGGCGTCGAAGGGCCGCACGCCCACCAGCGCTTCGTAGGCCACCACACCCACTGCCCAGAGGTCGGCCCGGTGATCGATGTTCTTGGCGCCGATGAGCTGCTCCGGGCTCATGTACAGGGGCGAGCCCATGACCGAGCCGGTCTTGGTTTCTTTGCCGATGTTGCTCATGGCAGCGCCCTTGGCGATGCCGAAATCGAGGAGCTTCACGAACACCGCGCCATCGCCGGCATCGCACAGGAACACGTTGTCGGGCTTGATGTCGCGGTGGATGATCCCGGCCGCGTGCGCCTTCTCGAGGGCCCGGCACAGCTGCGCGACGATCTCCGCCACCAGCGCGGGGGAGAGCTGGCCCAGCTCGGCCAGCGTGTCGCCGAGGCTCCGCCCCTCGAGGAGCTCCATGACGATGTAGGGCACGCCCTCGGGGCTGATGCCGTGGTCGAAGGTCTGGACCACGTGCGGGCTCTTGACCTGCGAAGCGGCCGCGGCCTCCCGAGAGAAGCGCGCCTTGGCCTCGGCGTTGGAGGCGTAGGCATCGGCGATGAACTTCACCACCACCCGGCTGTGCAGGGAGAGGTGCTCCGCGAGCCAAACGCTACCCATGCCCCCCTCGCCGAGCGGACGCTCGAGGCGGACATTGGGGGTTATGAGCATTCCGGGTTCGAGCTTCACCACTGCACCTTCGAGAATCGCGCCAATGAAGCCCTCTCGCAACTTCTTTGCCGTCGCTCGGATCAGGAAAAGTCTGCGGATTCTGGGAGATTGCCCGCTGTGCCACGGCCCCCGTCCATGATCGCCATGCCGGGTGCGAGGCACCCCTACCTCCGGGCTTTCCCCTGGCTTTGGAGGGGATCTGCGAACTTCGCAGGCCGGCACGCAACGTGCGATCATCGCCGGTCGAGGAACCTGCGCAATGACCAAGAGCCTCTCGTTTGCCTGTCTGGTGTCCGCGTCCGCGCTTCTGAGCGCGGCCGTAGCGTGCTCCGCGTCCGCGAGCTCCGCCGATTTCGGCGCCGAGAGCAAGGACCGCGACGCGGCCGGCGCGATACCGGGCCAGGCGGACGCGGGCGCCGCGGACAATGGCGAAGCCATCGAGAGCCTCGTGCTCGTCCACGCCTCCCCGAACCTGCCGGCGTTCCGGGTGTGCTTCGACGCATTGCCCGAGGGGGCGCCTCTGCCGCGAAGCCGCCCCATGCCGCGTTCCAACACCGTGGGCGTCGACATCGGAAGCGCTTCGTATCTCGACGTGGACGCGGACCTTGCCGCCCTGCGCGCCGCCGGGCCCTCGCTTCCGGCACACGTCATCAGTGTCGACGAGCTGGCCGACAAGGCCAACGTGCCCTGCGGACAGCTGATGGACAACCTGCGCAGCCGCAATCAGCTGGGCGTCAACTACTGGGACGTGTCGGTGCCCGTGGAGGCGGTAGCCCCGGGCGCCCACGCCATCGCCATCGTCGGCTGTTCCAACGCGTTCGGCTCCGACCGACCCGAGTGCGTCGTCATCAAGAACGGCACCGTGGACCAGAAGAACGGCACCGTCGCGGTGAGGTCCCTGGAGCTCCCGGGGCGAACCACCCGCTTCTTCAGCGTGGCGGGGGCGCTGCTCACCCCCCGCAGCGACATCGTCGCGCTCAAGTTCCGCGACGTGCTGGGCAACCCGGCCTTCGGTCAGAGGACCGAGCTCAAGGAGCAGCGAGACGACGGCTCCGACTTCGAGCCGAACGAGATCGAGGCGCTGAAGTTCACGACCCTGGGCGGCGCGAACGTCACGCAAACGATGATCGCCACCCAGGCCTACACCGCGCCGCTGGTGCTCCCGCGGCTCTACTTCCAGCACGACAACCCGGTCACCATCGCGCTCGTGGGCGCGCAAAACCCGATTCCGGGGCACCCCGGCCGCGCGCTGCACCTCATCGCGATTCCCTCGCGCGATCCCGAGCGGCCGCCGCCGGCGCCCGACGCGGGCACGCTCCCCACCTTCGACGCGAGCGCCCCCGACGCGGCTCGCGACGCCAAGACCGACTGACTTGACCACCGGCTGAAGGTCGTGCGCTCCTGAGCGGCGTGACCGCAGCTTGGATCTTGCTCAAGGCCGCAGCGCGCCTCTTCCGCAAACGAGGAGGCCGGCTCCTGAGCGGCGCCATCGCGTTCTACGCGCTCCTTTCCATCGTGCCGATGCTGGTCATCGTGCTGCACGTGGTGGCCGGCTTCAGTCAAGGCGACGCAGCCCGCGCCTTCGTGCTCCACGAGCTCGGCCGGTGGGTCGGTCCTGCCGGGGCGACCACCGTCGGTGAGCTGCTCGACCGCACCCGGCACGAGGGGAGCGGCACCGTGGCCAGCGTCCTGAGCTCGTTGTTCGTCTTCTACGGCTCCACGCGCCTGTGGTCGCAGATGCAGCGGGCCCTCGACATCCTGTGGGGCGTGGAAAAACCCGAGTCGAGCGGCTGGAAGGGCAGCGTGGTGAGCCAGCTCCGGAAGCGCGGGCTGGCGTTCTTGCTGGTGGTCTTCACCGGCCTCGCGCTCTCGGCGCTCTTGGTGGGCCACACCCTGCTGGCGCGGCTGCGGGTCGACGATGTGGCCGAGGGTGCGTCGCGGGTCCTGGAAGGCTTCGGTTCCCTCGCGGTCACCGCGGGGCTCTTCACCCTCATCTTCCGTTTTCTTCCGCACGCCGAGGTCACATTGAAGGAGGCGTTTCGCGGAGGCCTGGTCACCGCCATCTTGCTCACGCTGGGATCGCTGCTGGTGAGCGCGTACGTGGCCCACAAGGCTGCCTCGTCGGCCTACGGCGCGGCCACCTCGCTGGTGATGCTGCTCCTCTACGTGCACTATTCGGCGCACGTGTTCTTCTTCGGCGCGGCGCTCACCTGCGTACAACAGAAGGCGTCGTCGACGTTGGAAGACGCCCCGGACCGCGCGATACTGGACCGGTGAAGCACTACCTCCTGGTGGGTAACCCCACCGCACAGAGCGGCAAGAACGTGGAGCGCATCAACCACGCGCTCGGCCTCTTCGCGCAGGCCGGCACGACTGCCACGCTGTTCTCCACGCTGCCCGCGGGAAAGACCATCCCCGCGCTGGCCGCGCATATGGCGGGCGCGCCTCCCTACGCCGCGGTGGTGGCCATGGGCGGCGACGGCACCTTCCGCGAGGTGGGGGCCGCGCTCCTGGAAATCCCGGAGAACGTGCGCCCGCCGCTGGCAATGCTCCCCACCGGAACCGCCAACGATCAGGGCAAGAGCTTCGGCCTCTCGGCCACCGAGGAGGCCCTGCCGCACAACGTATCCATCGTCGTCGCGGGCTTCGAAACGCGCCTCGACGCCGGCATTGTGGAGCCCATCGACGAGAGTGGCCGCGTCCTGCGCAAGGACGCCTTCTTCGACTCGCTGAGCTGGGGTCTCACCGCGCGCGTGCTCCACGTCCGCAACAAGGACCGAGAAGCGGTGCAGAAGATGGGGCCGCTCCAGGAAGTGTATCGCGACCACCTGGTGTACGCCGGCGCGTTCGTGCGCACGTTCCTCGAGTCGTACGTCGACACCGACAAGTTCGCCGCCGACGTGGAGGTCGACGGCGAGCGCGGCACCCTCACTGGCCTCACCGATCTCGTGCTCAAGGCCACCCGCGTCTTCGCCGGCTCCTGGGTGCTCGATCGCGGCGGCGCCCACGACGACGGCCGCTTCGAGCTGGTTCCCTTCGTGGGCAAGCGCGACTGGGCCTCCAAGGCGCTGGTGGCCCTCGACGGCAACCCGGTCACCGAGGACGATCTGAACGAGGTCGGCATCGAGCACTCGAGGAACGTGAGCGGAGCGAGCTTCGACCTCACCTTCACACCCGAGGGCAACATCCCGGTCTACGCCCAGATGGACGGCGAGGAGTACGAGCTCGCGCCGCGCTTTCGCATCCACGTCCTCCCGCGCGCCCTCCGCCTCGTCGTCCCGGGCCGCTGAAGCGGAGTCTTCACGCGCAGGGCGCGCCAGCATCTCGAAGAAACAAAGAGTCATCCCGAACGCAGTGAGGGACCCCCCTCTGCCACTTCGTGGCAGACCCGAGGGGCCCCCTCGCTTCGCTTCGGGGTGACCGCGAACTGAAACGGCGTGGGTTCGCCGGCCGATCTCTTGGGCGCGAGCGACGGACCCCGAGAGTGCGCAACGGTTGCTGGGCCCGCAAGGAGTGCGCGGGCTCGGTAGACGGCGCCGGTCGATTTCCCGGTGGTCCGCGGTGTGCATCGCGCGCATGCGATGATCGCGTTTCTCAAGGAGAACCCGCTGCTGCTCTTGTTCTCCGTGGCGGCCATCGGCTACCTCGTCGGCAAGATTCGCATCGGCGGTGTGAGCCTCGGCGTGGCGGCGGTGCTCTTCGCCGGGCTCGCGGTGGGCGCCCTCGACGTGGATCTCAAGTTGCCGGAGCTGGTCTACCTCTTCGGCCTCGTCCTCTTCGTCTACACCATCGGTCAGAGCAGCGGTCCCGGGTTCTTCGCATCGTTCCGCAAGCGCACGCTCCGCGACAACGCCTGTGTGCTCGGCGTGCTCGTCCTGGGCGCCGCGCTCTCGGTGGCGCTCGCCCGGGCACTGGGGTTGAGCTCCACCTTCGCCGCCGGCCTCTTCGCCGGCGCCACCACCAACACGCCCGCGCTCGCCAGCGTCCTCGACGCGCTCAAGGCATCGGCACCGGAGGCGGCGCGGGAGCGTCTGCTCGCAGAGCCGGTGGTCGCGTACTCGGTCACCTATCCCATGGGCGTGGTGGGGAGCTTGGTGGGCATCTGGGTCATCCGCAAGCTGCGCCCCCGGCCTTCCGACGAAGCGCCGTCGTCGAGCATGCTCCCCGGTCTCGGAGAACGCGCGCTCGAGAGCGTCACCGTGCGAATGAACAAGGGGATGACCCGCGACCAGGCCCTCGAGCTTTGCCGCACCCACGGCCACGCGGTGGTCCTCGGTCGACGGAAGCGGGGTGACGAGGTCGCGCTCCTCACCGAGAACTCGCTGCTGGAGCCGGGCGATTGCGTCACCCTCATCGGCGCCCCACGCCACCTCGAACCGGCCATCGCGCTCCTGGGCGAGAAGGATCCGGAGCGCCTCGACCTCGACCGTCACGTCCTCGACTTCCGACGCATCTTCGTCTCCCGCGCGAGCGTCACCGAGAAGCCCCTCTCGGTGCTGCGAATCCCCGAGCGCTTCGGTGCGCTGGTGACGCGCATTCGCCGGGGCGACGTCGAGCTCTTGCCGAGCGGCCAGACCGAGCTGATGCTCGGCGATCGCGTGCGGGTGGTGGCGCCGCGGGCACGCATGCCGGAGATCGCCCAGCTCTTCGGCGACTCCTACAAGGCGTTGAGCGAGATCGACGTCATCACCTTCAGCGTCGGCATCGCCCTCGGTCTCTTGCTGGGCAGCGTGCCCTTTCCGCTCCCGGGCGGCGCGCACGTGCGCCTGGGATTCGCCGGCGGCCCGCTCATCGTGGGCTTGATCCTCGGCCGCCTGGGTCGCACCGGAAACCTGGTGTGGACCCTCTCGTACAGCGCCAACCTCACGCTGCGACAGCTGGGTCTGGTGCTCTTTCTCGCGGGCGTCGGCACGCGCTCCGGCTACGCCTTCGTGCAAACCCTCCGGCAGGGCGGGGGCGTCTCGATGTTCCTCGCCGGCGCGCTGGTCACCGCGGTGGTGGTGGCCACCATGGTGTGGGTCGGTCGCCGGTGGCTGCGCATTCCCGACGCCATCCTCCTGGGCATGCTCGCCGGCGTGCAGACGCAACCGGCGGCACTGGCGCTCGCCACCGAGACCACCGACTCGGAGCTCCCGAACGTCGGCTACGCCACGGTTTATCCTTTCGCCACCATCGCCAAGATCGTCATCGCGCAGCTGGTGCTGCTGCTGTTTTCCCCACGCTAGAGACTAGAATCCTCCGGAGAAATGATGGTTACCCAACGCGACCTCGACGTGCGCACCCTCGGCCCCCGCAACGTACGCTCGCCGCTCGGCCTCTCCACCGTGGCCGGCGACGAAGTGGCCGACTACGTCCCCGATGCGGCCCGCGTGATCCTCGACGTCGAGGTCATGAGCGGCGACGTTCCGGTAGCGCCGATGCTGGTGGAGAAGGCCGGCCCCCGCGAGCACCTGTTCTTCGAGCCCGCCAACGTGACCGCCGGTATCGTCACCTGCGGCGGGCTCTGCCCGGGCATCAACAACGTGCTCCGCTCGCTGGTCCTCGAGCTCCACCACAAGTACAAGGTGCACGAGGTGGTAGGCTATCGCTACGGCTTCGAGGGCCTCGACCCGGCCCACGCGGTGCCCCCGGTGGCGCTGGGGCCCGACGAAGTGCGGCACATCCATCGCCAAGGCGGGAGCTTCCTGGGGCTCTCCCGAGGGCGACGCTCGGCCGAGACGATGGTCGACACGCTGGTGCGCGACGACGTGAACGTTCTCTTCGCCATCGGCGGCGACGGCACCATGCGCGGCGCGCACGCCATCGAGACCGAGATACGCCGGCGCAACCTGCCCATCGCCGTCATCGGCGTCCCCAAGACCATCGACAACGACGTGGCCTTCGTGGACAAGACCTTCGGCTTCGACACCGCGGTGGAGCTGGCGCGGCTCGCGGTGGACGCCGCGCACACCGAGGCGCTGGGCGCCCGCAACGGCATCGGCGTGGTGAAGCTCATGGGGCGCGACTCCGGCTTCATCGCCGCCGCCGCGACGCTGGCGAGCCACGACGTGAACTACTGTCTCTTGCCCGAGGTGCACTATCAGCTCGAGGGTCCGCACGGGCTCCTGGCGCAGCTCGAACGGCGTCTGGCGTCGCGCGGCCACGCCCTCATCGTGGTGGCCGAGGGCTGCGGCCAGAACCTCGATCTCAAGACGCCCGAAGCGGTGGAGCACGACGCCTCCGGCAACCTCCGCTACTCCAGCCACGAGGTGGACATCGGCCCGCGGCTTCGCGACATCCTCACCAAGCACTTCAAGGAGAAGTCCGTCGAGGCCACTGTAAAATACATCGATCCCAGCTACATGATCCGCAGCGTGCCCGCCAACGCGCAAGACAGCATCTTCTGCGACGCGCTGGCCCGCAACGCGGTACACGCCGGTATGGCCGGCAAGACCGGCATCATCGTGGGCCGCACCCACCGCATCTTCACCCACGTGCCGCTCGAGCTCGTCACCCGCGAGCGCAAGTGTATCGACCCCGACGGCGACCTGTGGCTCGCGGTCACCGAGACCACCGGTCAGCCGCCGCTCCGAGCGCCCGGCGTGGAGCGAAAGAGCGAACCGCGCCTGCCGTCTTCGTAGGATGCCGTCGTTTGACGGCATTGACGGCACGTGCCATCATCCAGGCATGTCCGTGCTCTCCATCCGCAAGGTTCCCGAAGACGTCGCGCGGGCGCTCAAGCGCCTCGCGGGGGCCCGGGGACTGTCCGTCGAGAGTCTCGCGCGCGGTGCTCTCATCGATCTCGTGCGCCCGTCGCTCGATAGGCAAGAAGCCGAGTTCTGGACCGACCTGCGATCCGAACTGCGACCCGGCGACGCGGATGCACTCATACGAGCGTGCCGCGAGCTGGATCGAGAAGCCTACGAGCCGCCGACGTTCGAATGATCGTCGTGGACACCAACGTATTGAGCGAGGCGCTGAAGCCCGAGCCCTCTCCGCGCGTGCTCGCGTGGCTCTCCAAGCACGCTCCGGTGTATCGCGTTCCCGCCATCGTTCTCGCAGAGATGTGGGCGGGCTTGGACGTCTTGCCCTCCGGCGCCCGGAAGAAGCGTCTCGCCACGGCGGTCGAGCGCATCGCCGAAAGGACGCGAACCCTGGATCGCTTGCTGCCGGTGACAGCCGAGGTGGCCCGGGCGTTCGGCACCGTTGTCGCCGAGCGAAAGAGGAAGGGTCGAACGACCAAACCCATGGATGGGCTCATCGCCGCGACGGCGCTGGTGCACGGGGCTTCCATCGCCACCCGCAACGACGACGACTTTTCTCATGTGGGCTTGCGCCTGGTGAATCCCTGGCAGGATACGTAGCCGAGCGCCTACCAGCGACCCGGCAACGCGACGCCCATGGCCGTGGGCAAGCCTCGGTCGGCGCTCGCGAAAGGCGCTCGCACCGGCGGAAGCACCATGGGCTCCACCGCGAAGACCGAACGCGCCGCGCGCCACCCTGCAGCGGCTCGCGACGCTCCGGAGGGCGAGCGCTCGGGATCGGACCACCCCAGCGCTTGCGAGAGACACACGCCCTGCATCACGCCGTCGACGATGGCCCCGATGGAAGCCGCATACGCGAAGGGAGCGAGCACGATTCCGACCGCGAGGCCGGTGCTGTCCTTGGTCTGCGCCAGGAGGACCGTGTAGCCGCCCGCACCCACCGCGCCGAGCCCGACCGGCCCGAGCACCGGAACGAAGAGCGAGAGGCCGGCGACCACCAACGGTGTGACGTTGATGCGCGGATTCTTGCTGGCAACGATGGCCGCGCTCGCCAGCACGGTTCCTCCCATGAACGCACCCACCGCATAGGCGCCGGCGAACGCCAGCGCTCCGTCACGGTGACGCCGCTTCATGCGCGCCTCCCACAGCTCGTCTTCCGAAGGGCCCGGCGGCGTCGGCGACGGTGCTCGCAAGGCGGGCGGCGGAAGTGCCCATGAGGGCGGTCCGTCTGCGTCGGGGCCGGACGGTGCTGGCTCGTCGGCGCGAGAAAGGGACGGAAGGCAAAATGTGGCACAGAGCGCGAGGCAGCTCGCGCCGATTCGAAGGTAAGTCATAAGTGGTTGAATCATTCGTCCACATGGGCTTCCTGTCAAGTCGAGCCCCGAAGACCGCTGATTCACCAACGAAAACGGGCCCCGACGTTTCCGCCGAGGCCCGCTGCAGACGCAATGTGACGACGTTTAGATGTCGAGGTTGCGCACGTTGAGGGCGTTGGTCTCGATGAAGGCGCGACGCGGCTCCACGTGATCGCCCATGAGCACGGAGAAGATCTGATCGGTCTGCACCGCGTCGTCCAAGCGAACCTGGAGCATCACGCGGGCGTTGGGATCGAGCGTGGTCTCCCAGAGCTGGTCCGGGTTCATCTCGCCCAGACCCTTGTAGCGCTGGAGCGAGGTGCCCTTGCGACCGCGGAGATCGATGGCGTCCCACAGGGCGTCGGCGTCTTCCGCCTGGGTCTCCTCGGCCTCGGCGCCGTCCTTGTCCTTCTTGGTGTCGCGAAGGAAATAGGGCGCCGGCCCGATGGAGCGCACGTCCTGGTCGATGGAGTAGAGCTCTTCGTACTCGGCCGACTCCACCAGGTTCCAGTCGATGATGGTCTCGCGGGCGTTGGAGCCGGGACGCGGGGTGATCTTGATGATCGCCGCGCCGTGCTCCGGATCCCAGCCCACGTCGATGGAGAGCGGAAAGATGTCCGGGTACTTGCGCTCCAGCATGGCGCGCACCGGGGGAATCGCGGCTTCCACCTTCTTGCGCTCGCGCAGCTCGGCCTTGCCCAGGGCCGCCGAGCGGAGCACCGCAGCGACGATCTTGGCGTCGGCGCGGCGGTCGATCTTGGAGAGCGCGCGCCGGAAGAGGCGCATGCGCTCGGCCAGCCGGAGGAGCGGCTCGCCGGTGAGGGTCGGACCCTTGCCGGTGGCGCGCACCGCCACGCCTTCGACGCCGTGCTCGAGGAAGAAGCGATCGAGGGCTGCCTGATCCTTGAGGTACAGGTTGGTCTTCCCGCGCTTCACCCGGTAGAGCGGCGGCTGCGCGATGTACAGGTAGCCGCGCTCGATGATCTGCGGCATCTGCCGGTAGAAGAACGTGAGCAGCAGGGTGCGGATGTGGCTGCCGTCGACGTCGGCGTCGGTCATCAGCACGATCTGGTGGTAGCGGAGCTTCTCGATGTCGAAGCTGCCGCCTTGCTCCGGGGTGCCGATGCCGGCGCCGAGCGCAGCGATGAGGGTTCCGATCTCGGCGGAGCCCAGCATCTTGTCGAGACGCGCGCGCTCGACGTTGAGGATCTTGCCGCGGAGCGGGAGGATCGCCTGGAACTTGCGGTCGCGGCCCTGCTTGGCAGAGCCACCGGCGCTATCGCCCTCGACGATGTAGAGCTCGGCTTGCTGCGGATCGCGCGACTGACAGTCGGCCAACTTGCCGGAGAGGCTGTTGTAATCGAGGGCGCCTTTGCGCACCACCTCGCGAGCCTTGCGCGCGGCTTCCCGGGCCTTCGCCGCGAGGATGGCCTTCTCCACGATCTTCCGGGCGATCTGCGGGTTCTCCTCGAAGTACTGGCCGAGCTTCTCGACCACCACCGATTCGGTGATGCTCTTCACCTCGCTCGAGACCAGCTTGCTCTTGGTCTGCGAGTCGAAGGAGGGGTCGGGGACCATGGCGCTGATGACCGCGGTGAGGCCTTCGCGGATGTCCTCGCCGGTGAGACCGTTCTTCACCTCTTTGAAGAGGTTGGCCGAGGTGCCGTAGGCGTTGAACACGCGGGTGAGGGCGCCGCGGAAGCCGGTGAGGTGGGTGCCGCCATCCTTGTTGTGGATGTTGTTGGTGTAGCAAAACACCTGCTCGGAGAAGGTGGCGTTCCACTGGAGCGCCACTTCGATCTGCACCTCGGAGCCGTTCTCGGCGATCTGCTTGGCGACGATGTGGATGACCTTCTCGTGCTCCGGTTCCTTCTCCTTGTTGAGAAGCTCCACGAACTCGCGAATGCCGCCCTTGTACTCGAAGACCTCGGTGCGGCCGCCGTCGCGCTCGTCGGTGAGCGTGATGACGAAGCCGGCGTTGAGGTAGCTGAGCTCGCGGAGACGGCTCGCCAGGATGCCGTAGCTGATCTCGGTGTTGCTGAAGATCTCGGTGTCGGGCTTGAAGGTGATCTTGGTGCCGGTCTTGTCGGAGTCGCCGATGACCTCGAGCTTGGTGACCGGTGCGCCGCGACGGTACTCCTGCGCGTAGACGTGGCCTTCGCGCTTGATCTCGAGCTTGAGGATCTCGCTCACCGCGTTGACGGCGCTGACGCCCACGCCGTGCAGACCGGCGGAGACCTTGTAGCTCGAGTGGTCGAACTTGCCGCCGGCGTGGAGCACGGTCATGACGAGCTCCGCGGCGCTCACGTCCTTGCCGAGCTTCTTCGAGTGCTCCTCGTGCTTGCCCACGGGAATGCCGCGACCGTTGTCCTCGACGGTGATGCTGCTGTCGTAGTGGATGATGACATCCATCTTGTTGCAGTAGCCACCGAGGTGCTCGTCCACCGCGTTGTCGACGACCTCCCACACGAGGTGGTGGAGGCCCGACCCGTCGTGCACGTCACCGATGTACATGCCCGGCCGCTTGCGGACTGCTTCGAGGCCTTCGAGGACGGTGATGCTTTCACTGCCATAGGTACCGGGCGTTGCCGGAGCCGTGCTCGGAGTCGCTTCTACTTCCGTCGTCATGCGTTCGATTCGATCGATGATTCGGGACCCGAAACGGGCACCCTACTGAGGTGCCGGGACTATAGCCCAAAGGCCCCGCAGCGGCAACGCAATCGACCAAAATTACCCTTGCAATTTCAAGCTCTTACACTCGCTGATTCGGGCCCTTCGAAAACGCCTTTCGGGGCTCCTGTCAAGGCCTACGAGAGGGGAGAAATCACGCCCTGTCGGAGCTGAAAATCGGCGCGTTCGGCACCTTCCGTGGCGATGAGCTCGGGCCGCGTGGTGGTGAGGAACACCTGGCCCTCGGTGGCCCGCAGAAACGAAAAGAGCGCCTCGGTGCGGGCCCGGTCGAGCTCGCTCGAGACGTCGTCGAGGAGCAGCACCGGACGCGCTCCCCGGGCCTCGCCGATGACCGCGATCTCGGCGGCCTTGAGGGCCAGCACGAGCGCCCGATGCTGCCCCTGGGAGGCGCTGGTGCGGGCCGCGGCGCCCTTGAGGCTCAGGGCCAAGTCGTCGCGATGCGGCCCGATGCGTGCGGTGCCCCGGCGAAGATCGAGCGCGCGGTTCTTCCGGAGCTCCGCGCGGAAGGCCTCGGCCTCCCGGGGGGCGCCGGGAACATAGGAAATTTCGCAGCCGAGGGGCGTGGTGAAGATCGACTCGAAGGCCACCAAGGCCCGAGAAACGATGCGCTCCGCAGCCGCTGCCCGGGCCTCCATGAGCGCGAGCCCGTGCTGGATCACCAGGGTTTCCCAGTGATCGACGTCGGTGGCGTCGATGCCCCGGGCCTCCAGGGTCTTCTGCCGGGAGCGCTGGGCCCGGGTGTAGGCCTCGAGCTCCGAGATTCCGGTGGGCGCCACGAAGAGCGCCACCCGGTCGAGGAGCTTGCGACGCTCGGCGCTGGGGCCGGTGGAGAGCGACAGCTCCCCCGGATGAAACACCACCACCGGCGAGGCAGTGGCGTAGGCCAGGAGCGAACGCGGCCGCTTGTCGTCGATGCGCACGCTGCGGGTGCCCTGGTCGACCGCGAAGCGCTGCTCCCGGGTCATGTCGCCCTCGCGCACCTTGGCCCTCACGCTCACCACCTCGGCGACGCCCCCAGGTTCGGTGTGGGGCATCAGGTCGGCCACCTTGGAGGTGCGGAAGCTCTTCGACGAGAGCACCGCGTAGAGCGCCTCGAGGACGTTGGTCTTCCCCTGACCGTTGTCGCCGGAGAAGACGTTGAACCGCGGCGAGGGGCGAAAATCCGCCTGGGCGAGGTTCCGAAAATTGCGAATCGAGAGGGCGAGGACGAGGAGAGACTCCACGCCGGCCTTCAGATTCGCATGGGCATCACGACGGCGAGAAAGTCGCGGCCTTCGGTCTTGGGCGAGGGCGCCGGACGAAGCACCGCGGGGTCGAGCTCGCCGGAGAGCGACAGCGTGACCTCGTCGTCGGTGAGGGCGCCGAGGACGTCGAGGAAGTACTTGGCGTTGAAGCCGATGGTGATGACGGGACCGGTGTAATCTACCGGAATCTCGTCGAAGCCGTCGCCGGTGTCGGGCGACTCGCTGGTGATGCGCATGGTGCCCTGACCCACCTGGACCTTGACGCCACCGGTGCGCTCGCTGGCAGCGATGCTCACGGCACGGAGGGCGTTGGCGAGGTCGGCGCGGGGAGCCCGGACGATCTTCTCCTGGCCCTGGGGAATGACCTGCGCGTACGGGGGAAACTGCGCTTCCACCAGCTTGACGCTGAAGGTCGTGGTGCCGGCCTGGAAGAACGCGCTGGCGCCGCTCTGGGTGATCTTCAGCTCCGGGCGGGTGCCCTTCTCGGCTTCCGAAGCCATCTCGTCGCAGAGGCCGCGGAGCTCCAGGATGGCCTTCTGCGGGATGAGCATCGCCGCCGAGGCCTGGCGACCCGGCACTTTGACTTCCATCTTGGAGAGCCGGTGGCCGTCGGTGGTGACCATGCGAACGGTCTCGCCGTCCCACTCGAAGAGCGCCGAGTTCAGGTGCGCGCGGGTCTCGTCGGTGGAGATGGAAAAGTACGTGCGCTCGATGAGATCCTTGAGGACGTCGACCTCGAGCGAGAGCGTCGGCGAGCCTTCTTGGGGCATCGGGAGCGGCGGGAAATCGCCGCCCGGCATGCCGCGCAGGGTGTAGCGACGGGCGCTGCCCTTGGCCTTCAGCGTGGTGGCCGCGCCGTCCGGCGCCGAGAGATGGATCGGACCGTCGGGCATCATCTTGATGCGCTCGAACAGGTCCTTCGCGGGGACGGCGACGGTGCCCGGCTTGGTCACGTCGGCGGCGATGCGTCCCACCAGCCCGAGGTACAGATCGGTCGCCGCGAGCTTGAGGAACCCCGTGCCGTCGGTGGCCAAGAGCACGCTCGAAAGCACGGGCATGGTGCTCTTGCGCTCGGCAACGCCTTGCATCCGCGTCACGAGCCGAAGCAGATCTTTCTTGGCTACCGTCAGTTCCATCGCTTCTCTTTCAAGCCTTCGTCCAGCGGGTTGAGTCGCTGCTTGTAGCGTGCCGCCCCTCGAGAGTCGATGGTCCGCATCGAGCTCAGGTGCCAATCCGGATGGGCTTCGGCGTGAGCGCGGAGCCGGTCCTGGGAGGACCATAGACTACCTTTCATCCGGCCGGAGACTCTTCTCAGAGAGGGTGTTAATTAAAACTGTAGCAGTAAGGGTAGGGCCTGTGGAAACCGGGGACAAACCGTAAAAGTCAAATAAACGGCGAAGAT
>JABFRG010000634.1 GCA_013141295.1 Polyangiaceae bacterium | reverse complement strand
GCCCAGGGCCACCCGATCGCGCTCGACGCGATGCCCTTCGCCGGCGACGGATACGGCCAGCAGCCGCAGCAGGGTTACCCCCCGCCGCAACAGCAGGGCTACAACCCCGGTGGCTTCCAGCCGGCGCCGCCCGCTCCGGGTGGCTACAACCCCGGTGGTTACGACCAGTTCAACCCGGGTGGTGGGGGCTTCGGCGCTCCGCCTCCTCCGCAGCAGCAGTACGCGCCGCAACCGCCGCAACAGCAGCAGTATGCGCCGCAACCGCCGCAGCAGCCGCAGTACGCGCCCCCTCCGCCGATGCAGCAGCCGGGAATGCCCGGTCAGCCTCCGCAGGCCTACGAGCCCGCCCCGGCCCAGCCGGCGCAGCTCCCGCCCAACGCGGTGCGCGGCTTCCTCGTGGCCTTCCAGTCGAACCCCGCGGGCGACTACTGGGTCCTCACCGGTGGCCGTCACACCATCGGCCGCGCCAACTCTGGTGAGCAGGTCGACGTCCCCCTCGCCGACGCGACCATCTCCTCCAAGCACGCCGCCATCTCCGTGGACGTGGGCGCTGGGGTCATCACCGTGGAAGATCGCGGATCGACCAACGGCACCTACGTCAACGAGGAGCACATCGGCTACAGCGGTCGCCGCGATCTCCGCGATGGCGACAAAGTTCGCTTCGGTGGGTTCACCACCATCGTGAAGATCATCGCGCGCTGAAGGCGTCCGGAGCTCCCGCGCGCGGGCCTCGGACGACCTCGGGTTTCTCTCATCGGAACGAGTCTCATGCATCGTCAGGTCTTTCGCGCCACCCGCGCTTCACTCTGGGTCGCGCTCTTCGCTCTCGCTCTTCTCTTCGTGTCTCGGCCCGCGGGCGCCGTGCCCCAAGCGCACTTGCTGCGGGTCGACCCACGCGCGGGCATGAACGACGGGAGCCCCGTGCTCACCACGCTCATCGAGCTCGGGCAGTTCAAGACCATCTCCGACGTGCTGGGCGGGTGCTCCGAGACCCGCAATCGCGACGCGCTCTACGACTGCTGGGGCGACGCGGTGGAAAAGCCGAACTCGCTGTGGGAGCCGTTCCAGTTCCCCGACACCGCCGCCAAGTTGCTGGTGCGCGTCGAAGGCAGCGAGTCGCCCGCCAAGTTCGTGTCCAAGACGGTGTGGAAGGACGCCCAGAAGGAGACTGGCATCGGCACCGCCTGGCTCATCGGCCTCGACGCTTCCAACAGCATGGGTAGCCGCTACGGCGATGGCCGCGAAGTGGTCGTGCAGTTCCTCCAGCAGATGGGCCCGCAAGACCTCATCCGGCTCATCCTCTTCGACGATCGCGACCAGGCCTTCATGGCCGACTCCAAGTGGAAGTCGTACAAGGAGCGCAACGACATCATCACCAAGGTGCTGAACGTCTACCAGTCGAACGCGCCTTCGTCGGGCCAGAGCCGCGCCATCTTCAACACCGTCAAGAACATCCTCACGACGGGCTTCAACGATCTCGGCAACGTCGGCAGCACCGTCACCATCCCCATTCACCAGGCCTTCGTGCTGCTGTCCAACGGCGCCGGTCGCCAGGACGCGCTCTCCAACGCCGGAGGCGGCGAGCAGCTGAAGAAGTACGCCAACAACGGGCGCTTTCCCGACGACAACACGTCTTCGCCGAAGACCCCGTTGCCGATCGTCTCCATCCTGTTTCCGAACCCCACCGGCGGTCTCGCCAACAGCCTCATGGCGAACAACGACGTGCAGTTCATGCAGTCGCTCGCCAACCCGGAGACCGGCGGGTTCTTCAGCGTGGTGCGCGCAGGGCAGGGCAAGGCCCGCGGTGAGCGCATCGCGAAGGCGGTCAAGAGCCGCTACAACAGCATGTCGGTGGTGAAGTGGCGCCTGGCCTGCCTCAACCCCACGGTGGAGCAGACCTTCAACCTCACCTTCAGTGGGCTCAAGCAGACGGTGCTTCCGGACGGCTCTTTCAAGGGCGTCCCCATCGGCGTCGACCCTTCGCAGTGGCCGCTCGACATCAACGTCCAGCAGACGGTGGCCGACGCCAACAACAACCCGCTCTACCCCGGCGGCACCTTCAAGGTGTACGGCGACTTCTGCTGGGCCGGCGACAAGGGCCGCGCCGAGTCGTACTTCATACCCGCGGGCACCAAGGCCGACCCGGGCGGAACGCACGACGCCGACGCTGCCAAGAAGATGATGCAGAACCTCGCCGCGCAGAACATGCGAGGGAGCGCCGAAGAGGCGAACTCCACGTTCGTGCTGTTCCGGGTTCCCAACGACGACAAGCTGCTCGAGGGCAGCGGCGACGCAACCGTCGCGCGCGTGGTGGTCTTCGACAACCGCGCGAACCGCGCCAGCGGCTTCGACGACAAGACGATCCTCCAGCTCAAGGCCAAGAAGGCGCCGCTCCCGATCTGGCTCATCGGCGCCATCGTCGGCGCGGTGGTCGTCATCGGCCTCCTGGTCATGGTGCTCCTCCGCGGCGGCGGGAACAAGCGACGTGGCGGCGGCGGTGGAGGTGGCGGAAGCCCCGCTCCGGTCATCGCCGGCGGCGCACCTCCCTATGGCGGTGGCGGCGGCGGTGGCTATGGAGCTCCGCCCGGCGGCTATGGTGGTCAGCCCGGTGGCGGTCCTCCCTACGGCGGTGGCGGCTACGGAGCCATGGCCGAAGAAGCGCCTCCGGTGGTGGCGTTGCCCGTGGCAGCACCGCCGCTCGAGAGCCCGGCGAAGCCTCCGTTCGCGACGCCCTTCGCCGCGCCCGCCGCGGGGGCGCTTGCCGCTCCCCAAGCCGAGGGCGTGCTCAACGTTCGTTGCCCGTCCTGCAAGATGCTCACGATGACCATGCCCGGAACCCCGGGCGTGTGCTTCTCGTGCGGCCAGCCGCTCCCCGCGAACGCGGGACCTCAGGTCGCCGCGCCGGCGCTGTTGGAAGGAGGTGGGCCCGGTATCGGTGCCGCCGCGTTTCCCGCTCACCGGCGCCATGGCCGAGCAGGCTCCGCTCCCGCCGCCCAACCCCTACGGTCCGTCCGTCGGTCGTCTTCGGGGGGCGAGCGGCGATCACGCGGTCCGCGGAACCTCGGAGCACCGAGTGGGGCGGGACCCAGCGCATTGCGCCATCGTCCTCTCTGAGCCGCGAGTGAGCGGCGTGCACGCGACCCTCAAGATGGACGTGGGGTCGGTGTGGGTTCGCGACGAGAGCTCGAACAACGGCACATGGGTGCAAGGTGCACGCATTGCGCCGGGCGTGTGGAACGTGGTGCCGGCCGGCTCGAGCCTTCGCTTCGGTCCGGTCGAATTTACGGTTACGGTGGAGTGACCGATGACGGACGACGGACGCACGCAACCTTCTCCGCAGCCGCCCGGCGAGGGCGCCGCGCTGGCGGCGTCCAGCCTCGACTGCGGCATGCGGACGCACCCGGGGCGGGATCCCGAGAAGCAGGTGAACGAGGACGCCGGGTTCCATCGGATGACGCCGCTCGGATACCTGGCGGTGGTCTGCGACGGCATGGGCGGCCACGCCGGCGGCCAGGAAGCGTCCAACCTCGCGGTGGAGACCATCGCCCGGGAGTTCGAACGCGCCGGCCCGCAAGACGACGTCAAGGAGGTGCTCCGGCGGAGCATCGAGCTGGCCAACGCTGCGGTGCACGCCTTGGGACACGCCACGCCCCGGGCCCGACCCGGCTCTACGGTGGTGGCCATCGTGGCCAGTGAAGCAGGCGTCGACGTCGCGCACGTGGGCGACAGTCGCGTCTATCGCGTGCATGGTACATCCATCGAGCCGGTGACCCGCGACCACTCGGCGGTGCAACAGCTGGTGGACGCCGGCGTGCTGACCTACGAGCAGGCCAAGGTGCATCCGGAGGCCAACAAGATCACGCGCGCGCTGGGCATGGCCGAGAACGTCGAGGTGGAGGTGGCGCGCACCGCGCTGCCCTACGCGCCGGGCGACACCTTCGTTCTGTGCTCCGACGGCCTCTCCGATCTGGTGGAGCCGCGCGACATCCTGGGCATCGTAACGCAGGGCGCCCCCCAGCAGGCAGCCGGGCAGCTGGTGGAGCTGGCCAACGCCCGCGGAGGTCACGACAACATCACGGCGGTGGTGCTGCGCCTGCGGGTGAGCTCTCGTCGCGATCTCGCGCCCACCGCGGTCGACGAAGGTCCGCGCACGGTGGTGCACACGGCGGTCGGCACGCCCATCATGCCCAAGGTCTCGGGGGTGCGCGAGACGGTGATGATGACGCCGGTGCCCGGCCCCTCGGTTCCCCCGGCGCAGGCGTCGGGCCCCCAGCTGCCGCTGGATTCGTCGTCGTATCCGTCGCTGGCGCCGTCGCGCAGGCCGCCGGCGACGACCCACAGCGGCGCGCCATCGCGTGCGCCTTTGCTCATCGGCCTGGTGCTCGGCCTGCTCGGCGTGGCCACCGCATTGTATGTATTCTACCGGTACTGGCAGGAGCGCGCGGGTGAGCACCGGGTGGCCCCCACGGTCACCATCGCCCCGCCTCCGGGCCCGGTTCCGGCCAGCTCCGCCGAAGTACGCCCCCCGGACGCGGTGCCCAACACGGCGCCCGGGCCCACTCCGCCGGCGGGGAGCACGGCCGCACCGGTGACCACCGAGGACGATCCGCCGCTCCCGACGCTCGCGCCGCACACCACCGCCCCGCGTCCGCACCCGTCGCACCACCCGTGAGGTGAGCTGAGGTGAGCGCGCCGTCGCGCTGCCTGTGCGCGGGTGAGCCGTAGCGATTCGACCCGCCCACACGGCGTCCGCCATGGGTCGTGCGTCGCTCCCATTTTCGAACCCATCGGCAACCGAGCCGAGTACCATGCCGGCATATGATTCCCGGTCTTGGCAAAGAGCAGGTCACGATTGGTAGCGCCCCGGACAACGACGTCGTCCTCCAGGGACCCGGCGTCGCGCCGCGCCATGCACGCATCCTTCGCCAGGGCGCGCAGCTCGTGTTCCTCGACGCCGGGGCAGGGCCCAGCACCGCCAACGGCGCGCCGGTGGCGCCCAACCAGCCGGTGCCCTTCGACTTTCGGACCACGTTCACGGTAGGCAGCCTGCCGGTTCCGCTCGCGCACCCGCAGATCGTCATGATGATCATGCAGCGCGGCAACGTGAACCCCCCGCGCGTGCAGGTGGTCGTGGGGCGCGAGGCGGCGACGGCGTCGCTGGTGCTCGGTCACCCCGCGGTGAGTGGCTCGCACGCCACGGTGATCCTCGACCGCATGCAGGTGGTCGACGGTGGCTCCACCAGCGGCACCTACGTGGGCGGCCAGCGCATTCCGCCCAATCAGCCGGTGCCCATCGATCCCAACGGCGTCATCGCGTTCGGCCCGGTGCCGGTGCCGGTGTCGCTTCTCGGTCAGTGGGCGCAAGCCGCGGCCGCTGGTGGCGCTCCGCAAGGCGCAGGGTCCGCGCATCCTCCGCCGATGGCGCCGGC
>JABFRG010000011.1 GCA_013141295.1 Polyangiaceae bacterium | reverse complement strand
ACCCGGGCCTTCACCTTCTCCAGCCCGCAATTTACCCCGTCACCGACCTCGACGTCAGCGACGACGCAGAACGATCAGATCGCCACGACTTCGTCACCCTCGCGCGCTTTCTCGCTGGCAGCGACAGGTCATTCCCGGACCTACCGTCCTGGCATGACTTTTCCCCACGTTTGCAGGGTCTTGCACTTGGTTGCTCTTCTGTCGCTCACCGGCCTCGGCTGCGCGAGCAGCGGTCCCTCGCCGTCCGACGCCGGCGGTTGCGGCCCGTCGACCTCCGATGGCGGCGACTCTGGCTCGATCGATGTGGGGGCCGAGCCTTCCTGCGCCGAGAACGAACCCAACGACACCCGTGAGACCGCCACCAAGCTCGCCCTGAATATGGACCTTCGCAAGCGCTGCTTGGGCGCCGCTGCCGATGTCGACTTCTACGAGGTCGTCGTGCCCAAGACCGCGTACACCGGGTACCTGCACGTGCACCTACGCAACGTGGGTGGTACCGCGGGCGACACCACCATCGGTCTCACGGTGTATTCGGCGGCAGACAACGGTCGCATCACCTCCCAGCGCGCCGATCGCGCGGGCGCCGATCTCGACGTGTACTGGTCCACCGCGGCCGGCCAGACCTACCGCATGCAAGTGGACGGCGTGGCGACTGCATATCCCGCGCGCTACGATATCGAGGCCGAATTCGTGGAGCGCATCGACACCTTCGAGCCCAACGACGATCGAAGCGTGGCCAAGACCTTCGTGCTGGGCCAGAAGGTCGAGGGCGCGATGCTGTACGGCCACCGTTCGCAGAGCCTCGACTCCGCCGACGGTGACGACTGGTTCGCGATCCAGCTCGCCGCGGGCAGCGTGAGCGTCGACATCCCCGGGGTGGAAGGCGTGTCGCTGACCGCCTCCCTCTTCGACCCCCAGGGAACGTACGTGGCCTCGGCCAGCTCCACCGGCAACGACATCGCCCTGCGCACGTCGCTCCCGACCCCGGGCCGATGCTTCATCCAGCTCAGCACCAACGACCGCTCGGGCTACGGCGCTGGCAAGAAGGTACCGAGCTTCTTCTCCGCCTCCTACGCCATGACCGTGACTCAATAGCTACTTGCGCAGGAAGCCCCAGATGATCTTCACCATCAGGGCGGCCACCACCAGCACCACCACCATGCGCACGAAGCGGTCGCCGCCGCGGATGGCCACGCGCGCGCCCACGAAGGCGCCGAGGGCGTTGGCCGCGGCCATGGGGAGCGCGATGCCCCAGAGGATCTTGTGGCTGAAGGCCATGGTGAGGGTGGCCGCCACGTTGGACGCGAAGTTGGCGACCTTGGCGTTGCCGCTGGCGCGGGTCGCGCGATCGCCGAAGAAGGTCATGAAGCCGGCGATGAGAATCGAGCCGGTGCCGGGCCCGAAGAACCCGTCGTACGCGCCCAGCACCAGCGTGAAGCCCAGCAAGGCCAGCGGACGCGCGCGGGGCAGGAGGGCCAGCTCTTCGTCGGTCTTGCGTCGTGGCTTGGGCGCGAGCACCAGCGCCACCGCGACGATGAGCATGACCACCACCAGCGGCTTCAGCGGCTCCGGACGCATCCACAGGAGCAGCCGCGCGCCCAGCAAGCTGCCGAGGAAACCGCCCGCGAAGGTGAACGGGATGCGCTCGCGATTCAGCTCTTTCTTCCGGTAGAACGAGGCCACCGACGAGGTGGCGCCGAACACCGCCTGGCCCTTGTTGGTGCCGAGGGCGAAGTGCTCGCCGAGGCCCGAGGCCACCAGCGCCGGCACCGTGAGCAAGCCGCCACCTCCGGCGATGGCGTCCACGAACCCTGCGCCGAATCCGGTGAGGCAGAGGAGCGCGAGGACGCCCGCGTCCATCAGGGGGAAGCAGACACCGAGGCGACGATGGAGTCGACCACCGCGGCGGCCTTGGCCGCAGCTTCGGCCGCAGAGACCGCGGCCTGCGCAGCGTCGCGCGCTTCACGAATGGCGCGGATGGTGTCGAGATCGGTGGGGTCCACCACGGCCTCGCCCTGGAGCGTGCCCATGCGCGTGCGCACCGCGTGGTGCGGCGCCTCGTTCTCGGGCATGCCGAAGAGGGCCTCGACCACCTCGGAGGCGCGCACGCCGCCGCCGTTGCGGATGTCGGTGAGGATCTCGAAGGTGGCGAAATCGCCGATGACGCCGGCGCGGGTCAGATCGGCACTCAGATCCTTCATCTCGATGCGGCGCACGAAGTCACGCACGTCGACCTTCTTGCCCACGTTCTCCATGCGGCGAATGACGAAGGCCTCGGGCAGGGCCCGGAAGCGGTCCACGCGCTCGGAGAGCCCTGCGTCGCCGCCCAAGCCCGCGAGGAACGTGCGGGGAACGGCCACCGCGTAGGTTGCGGCATCGACGATGCGCGACGCCGAAGCGTCCTTGTCGCCCAGGCGAATCACCTTCAAGAAGCGCACGCCCTCGGCGGAAGCCAGCGTCAGCGCCTGGGCCAGCGCGACGAGGCGCTCGTCGGTGAAGTCTTCGGTGAGCTTGATGTCCACCACCTCGGCCACGCTCGATACGCCGAGCTGCAGCGCGGGGCCGAAGCTCATGTCGGGCTTGGGATGAAAACCCGATGTATAATACATCTGCAGACCGATGCGCCGGAAGGCCCGGGGCAGCGCGCGGATCATGTCGAGGTGGGATAGGAAGCTCGAGGCCCCGCATTTTTCGTAGAAGAAGCGGTAGCGGCGGGGCACACCCTGGACGATCTTGGGCGGCGCCGCCTTCTTGCGCTTCTCGCTCTTGTCGACCTTGGGCGCCATCACGACCTGCGCGTCATCCCCACCCTCCACTTCGATGGTGGTGGAGACGGCGGGCTTGGCGGGTTCGCTCAGGAGCGGGAGCCGCTTCGGCGAAGGGGCGCGCGGCGTCTCTGCGCCGAGCTTGGTGAGGAACGAGAAGCGCTCGGTGCGCATGGCCGAGAGATCGCAGGCGACCCCGCAGTCGTAGCAAACCAGCTTGCGCTTCTCCTTGTCGGCGTCCACCAGGTTGGTCGGGTGCACGAAGGCGCCGGCCACCTTGCCGCAGGGCGGCGAGAGGCGGCTCTTGAGCGCCTTGCGGTACTCACCGGCGAGGAAGCCTTCTTCGAGGCCCACCGAGATGTGATCCCAGGGGAGCCGCGCGGAGACCGGGATGGTTCCCAGATAGGCCTTCGGGTCCACGCCGCACTCGGTGAACGAGTCTTCCCACGCGACCAGGTTCAGCTGGTCTTCCCAGGAGTCGAAGCGCGCGCCCTTCTGGTAGGCGCGGAGGAGCACCTTGCCCAGCTTGCGATCGCCGCGGGCGAACACGCCCTCGAGCCACGAGGTTCGGGAGTCGTGCATGCGCAGGGTGACGCCGCGAGCGCCGCGCACTTCGTGGAGGAGCCAGCCCTGCTTCTCGCGGACGTCCTCCGCCGTGTTCATGGCGCACCACTGGAACGGCGTGTGCGGCTTCGGCACGTGGGTGGAGACGCTCACGGTGACCGTGGGCGGTCCCTGGCGGAGCTCGTTCTTCACCTTGCGACCCACGTCGCGGGCGCGCTTGCCGACCTGGACGATCTCGCGAACGTCGGTCTCTTCCTCGGTGGGGAGGCCGATCATGAAATAGAGCTTCATGGCGTTCCAGCCGCGGGAGAACACGCGATCGGCGGTCTCCATGAGCTGGGCTTCGGTGACGTTCTTGTTCACCACGTCGCGCATGCGCTGGCTACCGGCCTCCGGCGCGAAGGTGACGCCGGAGGCGCGCACCCGCTGGATGTCGTCGAGGACGTTCTCTTCGAGACCGTAGGCGCGCAGCGAGGAGACGCCGAGCGACACTTTTTCGGGCGCCAGCTTCTCGGTGACCTTCTGGATGAGCGGCGCGATGCAGGAGTAGTCGGCGGTGGAGAGCGAGGTGAGGCTCACCTCGTCGTAGCCGGACTTCTTCACGGCGGAGACCACGGTGTCGATGATCTGCTGCGGATCGCGCTCGCGCACGGGCCGGTAGATCATGCCCGCCTGACAGAAGCGGCAGCCCTCGGTGCAGCCTCGGGCAATCTCGATGGACATGCGATCGAAGATGGCTTCGGGCCCGCCCACCGGACCGTCGTCGGGGAACGGATAGGCGTTGAGGTCGGCCACCAGGGTGCGTTCCACCGGGAACGCGAGGCCCGGCTCGAGGGGACCTTCGACCACCTCGAACGTGGTGTCGGGATCGGTCTTGGTGGCGTACAGGCTGGGCACGTACACGCCACGCAGCTTGGCGATCTCGATGAGCCACTCGCGACGGGTGCCGCCCTTGGCGCGGAGCGCTGACCAGAGGAGCGCCACCTCGGTGGTGCGCTCTTCACCGTCGCCGATGACCACCGCGTCGATGAAGTCCGAGACCGGCTCCGGGTGCGTCGCCGTGGGGCCGCCCGCGAGGATGAGCGGGTGCGCTTCCGTGCGATCACGCGAGAGGAGCGGGATGCCGCCCAGGTCGAGCATCGTGAGGATGTTGGTGTACGTGAGCTCGAACTGCAGCGAGAAGCCCACCACATCGAAGTCCGAAAGGGGCCGCGCCGACTCCAGCGAGACCAGCGGCACCTTGCGGGCCATCAGCTCCTTCTGCATGTCGACCCAGGGGACGTAGCAACGCTCGGCGAGCGTGCGCGGATCGTCGTTGAGGATCTTGTAGAGGATCTTGAACCCGAGGTGGCTCATCCCGATGTCGTAGATGTCGGGGAACGCCAGGCAGATGCGCGCAGCGACGCTCTCCCACGGCTTCTTCACCGCGCCGTATTCGCCGCCGAGGTACCGCGCCGGCTTCGCCACCCGATGAACGAACGATGCGTACGGGTGGGGGCCTTGAGTTTGTCCCATAGAGGTCCGTTGTTTACGTTCTTCCCGTGGAAACGCAAGGTTGAGGCGCCCACGGCCGGGCACCAGCGCGCGATTTGGGGGCATTTTACCTCGCCCTCTTGCCCACGGATCGCCCGCGCGTCAGCCAATGGGTAGGGATGACCCGCAACGTGCCCGTTGGTTTGCTCCTGATCATCGCGCTGATGGGATGCAAATCGCTGCGGCATGGGCCGACCACGGCGGCGAGTGGCGAGCCAACGGTTGCGACCCAAAGCCCGGCGGTCGCTCCGTCGGCCGACTCCACCGCCGCACCGCCTTCGGGTGTACCGATGAGGGCCAAGCGCCTCGCGGTCGACTCCGTCGATTCGCAGGTGTGCGCGATTCTCGAGGATGGCGGCGTGGCCTGCTGGGGTGGATGGCGGGGAAGCGACGAGCTGCCGCACCGTATCCCGGGGGTCGCGGGCGCCGCGGACGTATCCGCCAGCGGGGGCTCGACGATCGTCGTGACCGCGGACGGGAAGGCGCAGGTGTTCGCCAGCGACGATGTCCGTGCGCCCGCCGTTCCACTGCCGGTTGCCGGCGCCAGCCGCGTAGCCCAGCATCTCGAC
>JABFRG010001119.1 GCA_013141295.1 Polyangiaceae bacterium | reverse complement strand
CGCTTGCTCAAACGTCTGGCGCGGAAGGGCGATCTCGTGGCCCGCTGGGGCGGGGAAGAGTTCATCGTGGTTCTTTCCCAGACCGGCATCGGCGACGCGGTGATGTGCAGCTCCAGGCCTTCGCCGGCCGCCACCACCATCTCGGCGAAGGCCTGGAGCTGCACATCACCGCGTCGTTCGGGGTGGCCGAGCTCTTGCCCGACCAGAGCGTCGACGAGCTCTTCGACCGCGCCGACCGCGCCATGTACGAGGCCAAGGCGGGCGGGCGAAATCGCGTGGTGCACGATTCCCAGCGCGCCGAGCCGGAAGACCCCCAGCAGCTCCGGCTCTCCATCTCGGCGGTGGCCTGAGCCCGCCCCCACGGCGAATGGCGCTTGCAGGCGCCCGAGCATCGCGGCATAGCTTCCGGCGTGGAAACTCCCAAGCTCTCGGGCAAAGCCCTCCTCACCGGCGCCAGTGGTTTCATCGGCGGTCGCCTGCGCGATCTCCTGCTCGACCAGGGGGTCGACGTGGTGGCCATCCGGCGCCGTGGCTCGCCGCCGTCCAAGAAGGGGCGCAGCGTCGAGGCCAACTACGACGATCTGGGGGCGCTGCGGGCGCTGATCGCCGAAGAGAAGCCGGACTACGTGTTCCACGTGGCGGGCGTCACCAAGGGCGTGACGTACCAGGACTTCCAGGCGGGCAACGTGCTGCCCACCAAGAACCTCCTCCGCGCCATCGCCGACGAGCACCCGGGCCTCCGCCGCTTCGTGCACTACTCGTCGCTCGCGTGCTTCGGACCCTCGACGGCGTCGCATCCGCTCTCGGAGGGCGCCCCCCGCAAGCCCATCGAGCACTACGGCAAGAGCAAGCTCGAGGCCGAAGAAGTGGTGGAGAGCTTCGGCAACCTCCCCTGGACCATCCTGCGGCCGGGCGGCGTGTACGGCCCCGGCGACGTCGACTACTTCAACCTGTTCCGCGAGGTGGCCAAGGGGCGCAACGTGTTCTTCGGCAACAAGGACCGCTGGTTCTCTGCGGTGTACGTGGACGATCTGCTCGCTGCCTCGCTGCTGGTGGCCGACAAGGAAGCCGCCATTCGCAAGGCGTACTTCGTCTGTGATCAGAAGCCCATCACCTGGGGCGAGTTCCAGAAGGCCATCGTCGACGCCGCCGGCCGCCCGGTGCTCACCATGAACCTCCCGGAGATGCTGGTGAGCGGCGCCGCATTCTTCGGCGAGCTGGCCACCAAGATGGACAAGAAGCCGCGCCTCTTCAACCGGCAGAAGGCCATCATGGGCGCCCAGGAAGCCTGGACCTGCACCAGCGCGGCGCTCTCGGCCGACACCGGCTACGCGCCCGAGGTGGGCTACAAGCAAGGTGTGGAGCGCGCCCTCGCCTGGTACCGCAAGGAAAAGTGGCTGTAACCTACACGCGTGCGATGAGCTTCTTCGACACGTGGAAGAAGCGGAATCCCAGGCCGAATGAAACCGCCACCAGGCCCACCGTGAGGCCACAGAAGAGGCCGAGCGCGCCCCAGTGCAGACCGAAGGCGAGCCCCAGCGCCACCGGTAGCCCCATGCCCCAGTGGGCCACCACGTTGGCGACGAACGGGTAGCGTACGTCGCCGGCGCCACGGAGCGCGCCGGCGGCCACCACCTGCACGCCGTCGAAGAGCTGGAACACCGCGGCGATGCGCAGGAGCTTGGAGCCGAGATCGAGCACCGCTTCGTCGTGGGTGAAGAAGCCCACCAGCGTGCGCGGGATGAGCGTGAAGGCGGCGACGCCCACCAGCATGACCCCGGCGCCCATGCCGATGCCCGAGAGGCCCGCGTTGCGTGCGTTGCGACCCTCGCCGATGGCCCGCCCGACGCGAACCGCCGTGGCGCCGCTCACGCCCATGGCGCCCATGAAGGTGACGCTCGCGAGCATGAGCGCCACCTGGTACGCGCCCACCTGGGAAGGCCCGAACCACGCCGCCAGGAGCGCTGCGAAGGTGAACGCGCCGATCTCCGCCAGGAGCTGCAGGCCCATGGGAATCCCCAGCTCGAGGATGCGCTTCACCGACGGGCCGTCCTCGCTCTTCGGATCGTCGCCGCGATGCGCGCGCGCCGCCACCAGCGTCCAGAAGAAGAGCACGCCGCTCGCCACGGAGCTGGCCAGGCCCGCACCGAAGGCGCCCAGGTGCGGGAGGCCCATGGCCGGTAGGTGCCAGTCGTGGAGGCACGCGTCGCCGCGCACCAGGATGTTGCACACCACCCAGTTGACGATGTTGGCCACCACCGCGCCCACCAACAGCGGTCGCGTGCGTCCGTGCGCCTGGAGGAAGGTCTTGCCGGCGATGAAGGCCACGAAGAAGTAGAGGCCCGGGAGGTTGCCGAGCATGAAGAGCCGTGCCCCCCGCACCTCGGCCTCGCCCACGCGGAGTAGCGGCAAGAGGAACGTCAGACCGAAGGCGAACGCAGCCGCCACCGGCCACTGATAGGCGACCGCTCGCAGGGTGCGTCGAAATGCCACCCACGCGCGCCCGTGCTCGCCGGAAGCGACCGCCTGCGACGCGATGGGCTCGAGCGCCATCGCCACACCGAGCCCCACGGCCGCCACCGTGAAGAACACCGACCGGCCCAGCGTGGCTGCCTCGAAGTCGAGCGTCGAGTCGTTCCCGACGATGGCGGTGTCGACCAGTGCAAGGGCGTTCAGTCCCACCTGCGCCAGCGCAATCGGTGCGGCGAGGCGCGCGAGCGACCGGATTTCCTCGCGCACCGAGATCATGGCTGCGGTGTATCATGGTCCCTGTGACCCGCGTCGACCTCCTCGTTCCCGTTGCCGCGCTCCTCGTTGCCTGCGGCGGAGCGGGCGGGGGCAAGAGCCGCACCCAGGCGGATTTTCCGCCGCGTCCGCGCAATTGCCCGGTGGAGGTGCTGGAGAGCTCGCCCACGGTTCCCACGCAGAACATCGGCACCGCGGTGGCGCGTTGCACCGCCGATATCGACGATGCGGCCTGCATGCGCCAGCTCCAGGACGAAGTGTGCGCGCTGGGAGGCGATGTCGTGTGGGGGGTGTCGATGCCCCCCAAAGTGGTGGAGGGCGGGAAGCAACTCTCGGGACGCGCCGCCAAGCGCCGCCCCGCAAAATGAGCGTGGCTTTCCCGTGGGGCCACGCAGACGTTCCAAAAAAGGTGATCGCGCGAGTGCCGACCGTCCACTAGCATCCTGAGCTCACTCGCTCGTCGGAGGTTGGTATGGCTCGCCGCGGTGAATCAACGAAGCAGGGGTCGCGGACGCGGAAGCTCTATTCGCGGGTACGAGCACGTTCGGAGCGCATCACGCAGCCGCCGCCAGCGGTCTCCAGCTCGCCGCACGTGGTGGCCGCCATCGCCCAGGTGGACGAGCCGTTCGATTTGCCGGAGGTAGCGCACGTCGAGCGCGAGATCGTCGCGGCTCCGCCGGAGTCTTATTCCGAGGTGCAGGACGCATCGTTCGACGAAGCGCACGAAGACCTCCTTCGGCTCGCCGAGACCGGCAGCGATGCGCCCCCGCCCGTGGAGTCGAGCGAGCCGGAGGCCCTCCCGCTCCCGCCGGCGACCCCCGACTTCGCTCTCGCCAGCGAGAGCGCCCACGCAGACGAAGAGCGCCCCGCGGAGATGCCCTCGGAGCGCCCGGTGACCTTCGAGCTCGAGCATCACGAGAGCGGCTTCTTCAGCGTCACTTCCGCGGCCGTCGAAGGCGATGAGGACGACGACGACGCCACCCGCCCTGCGGCGCGCCCGTACGTGGGCAACGAGCGAAGGCGTCGGCGTGCGGCGCAGTACGTGAGCGGTGTGCTCGCTTTCTGTGGCCTGGTGGCTGCGGCAGGCTTCGCGTCTCGAGCCGCCGCCGATCCCCACACCAGCATCAGTGGCAGCGCCATGGCGCTCTCCAACTTCGACGTGCGCGCCCCCCGCAGCGGTGCCGTGGCCGCCGCAGCGCCCGCGCCGGTGAAGAGCGACGACGTCCCCGCGCCGACCGAGGCTGCGGAAGTACCGGAAGCCCCGGCTCCCGCTGCTTCTGCGGTGGCCTCCACGCCGGTGCCGGCTGCCTCCACCGCGACCCCCGCTTCGGCACCTGCGCCCGCCGACGGCGACGCGAAGGCCGAGAAGAAGGCGGCCCAGCAGTCCCTCGAGCGCGGCAAGCTTGCCGACGCCATCGCCCACGGCGAACGCTCGGTGGAGCTCGACCCCACCGATGGCGAAGCGTGGCTCATCCTCGGTGCGGCCCGGCAAGAGAAGGGCAACCCTCTCGGCGCCCGGGAAGCGTACGGCAAGTGCCTGAAGCTCGGCACCCGAGGTCCGAAGAACGAGTGCGCAGCGATGCTTCGCTGACACTGCGCGCTCTCCGACGAAAGGCGCATCCAAAATGAAGTACCGCTTGCTCGCGATCGCCGCTCTGGTCGGTTGTGGTGGACGCATCGCGCCCACCACCGAGGTTACGTCTTCGGGGAGCAGCTCCGGGACCACCAGTTCCTCCTCTTCCTCCAGCAGCGGTACCACCACGTCCTCCAGCGGCGGGAGCAGCGGCGCGTCGTCTTCGGGCTCGAGCGGGACCACCGAGACCGCGTTCAGCGCGGTCGAGGTGGCGAACGCCCAGAAACGCTGCAGCGATCCGTGGGCGCCAGAAGACCTGGCGACGGAGACCGACGTGCAGGCCGCGTGGCTCGTATGTCGAACCGGCGATGCCGTGCTCTTGCGGAGCGACAGGACCACGGTGATCTACAGCGGCGGCGCGGTCCTCACGCCCAGCGACACCGGCACGTGGTCGTTCGAGACGACCGGGAGGCTCCCGGTGCTCCTCGTGTCGCGGCTGGATGGCCGCGTCGAAGCCTTTGGACAACCGTACCTGTCGGGCAACGTGCTCGGCGTCTACGAGGTGCAGAGCCGCGACCCGCGTCTCCTCTCGCGCTTGCGGTAGCGCGCCGATTCTGGCGGAGTTTCCGATCGCGGCCGGTGCTGCGAACTGAGGAGGTCGGGGGCGTCGCGTCCCGTCCCTCGCGCGATCGGTGAGGCGGGTCATCGGCTCGTAGGGCGCGTCGGCCGCCACCGTGACGAAGGGGCCGACACGAGTGAGGCCCGGCTGCCTCGCGCGGCGACGTCCGGGGCCGAGGCACGGGTGGCCGAGGTTCTTGCGCGGATCCTGGGCCGCGCACCTCGACCAAGCCAGCCCCGCGTACCGTGGCCAGGCCCTCGAGGTCGCGGACCTGAAGCGCATCGCAGAAAGCGAGAGCAGCGAGGTCGAGCAGCGCGCCGCAGCCGCCTACATGGCCCGCCGCAAGGTCTTGCGCATCGAACTGCAGCCCGCCGCCCCGGCCTT
Organism: Polyangiaceae bacterium; assembly: GCA_013141295.1. GTDB lineage: Bacteria > Myxococcota_A > Polyangia > Polyangiales > Polyangiaceae > JABFRG01. The sequence continues at coordinate 115 of JABFRG010001119.1, read as the reverse complement.
GGTGCTGGCGATGGCGCACCTCGCGGGCGCCCAGGTCCGGGGCCCCACGGAGGCCCTCAGCGAAGAGGATGAGTAGGAGCTCCGGAGCCTTCGCCCGTCCTGACGCGCCGGGAGA
>JABFRG010000756.1 GCA_013141295.1 Polyangiaceae bacterium | reverse complement strand
CGCCACCTGCACCGCCTCGCACGCCGCTTCGGGCTCGTTCAACAAGGCTTTCGACCGGCGCGCGGGCCACCAGCGACGGCCACGCAGTCACTCGCGGCCGGGCGAAAGCCTTCCTGTTTCCTCGGAGCGAAGCGAGGGACCCCCTCTGCCACTTCGCTCAGGCCATGCCGCGCAGCTGCCGCGCCCAGGTCTCGAAGCGCATCGGCGTGAGGCCGTACGACTGCGCGATCTCCGGCCGGGCCAGGAGCGGCGAGACGTTCATGAACGTCATGCCCTGCGCGACGCCCGGGTGCAGCCCAGCAGCGACGGCTTCGTCGACGGTGCCCGATTGGACCATGTAGTCCTTGCCGTCGAGGCGCGCGAGGATCGCCACGATCTCTGGCAACGTGAGGACGTCGCCGGCGAGCTGCAGGGTGACACCGTTGAACCGGTCGGGATCGCGAATGGCGGCCGCGGCGGCCTGGCCCACGTCGTCGGGCGCGATGAGAGCCAACCTGTGGTCCGGGTGAACCACCGTGATGAGCCGAAGGCCATCCGCGAACCCTGCCGGGTCGAGCATGGCGTGGTCCATGAAGACCGCCGGCAGGATGATGGCGAAGCGGGAAAAGCCGGCGTCGCGCACGAGCTCGCAGGTAGCGAGCTTGTTCTCCCAGTACACCTCGTGCGTCTTCCAGCGGCCCTCGGCCCAGCCCTCGACGCTCCGGTGATCGCCGACCCCCGACGTGGCGGTGTGCACGAAAGTCGCGACGCCCTCTGCGAGGGCTGCCTCCACCAGGTTCTTCCCCTGCCCGCGCTCCTTGCTGAAGTCCACGCCCGCCTCCGAGACGATGGGCGCCTGCATGGAGAACACCGCGCGCGCACCGGCGCAGGCCTTCCGCAGCGAGGCCCCGTCGTCGAGATCGCCCACCGCCAGCTCCGCACCGGCGGAGGCCAGCGCTTTCGCCTTCGGGGCCGCTGGATCTCGCACCAGCACGCGGACCCGTGAATCCCCGTGGGCGAGGAGCGCGCGCGCGGTGGCGCCGCCCTGGCGTCCGGTGGCTGCGGTGACGAGAACGAGGTCGGGGTTGCCCATGGTTGCTCCTTTTCGTAAGTGGGGTGGCCCACCGTTTACCGTTTCGTGGCAACATATGGAGGGACCCCCCGTTTGTCGAGGGCCTTCTTCGGAGGATCGTCGTGGAGAGCGTGAAAGCGTTACGAGCGGATGGACGGCGCAATCGCGAGCGCATCGTCGCGGCGGCCATGGAGCTCGTGGCTCGAGACGGCGCGCAGGCTTCGCTCGAGGAGATCGCGCGAAAGGCGGAAGTGGGCTCAGCGACGCTGCACCGGCACTTCCCCTCCCGGCGCGCCCTACTCGAGGTGGTGTTCCGGGACGGCGTGGCGCAGCTCTGTGCACGCGCCGCCAAGAAGCCCGGAAAGAACCCGGGCGCCGAGCTCGCCGCCTGGCTCGAGGAGCTGACCGTCTACACCGCCACCCACCGAGGTCTCGCCGCCGCGCTGCTGGCCGGCCCCGACGGGCTCGCGCCGGAAGAGATCTGCTGCACCGCGATGGTACGCGAGGTGCTCGACGTCCTGGTGAAGCGCGCCGCAGCGGCCGTGCACACCAGCGCCACCACCGACGATCTGATGCTTCTGGCCAATGCCATCGCCGTCGCCAACGAGAACGATCCGGCTACCGCCCGCCGCCTCCTCCGCCTCGCCCTCACCGGCATACGTCGATGAAGAGGTATCGCTAGCGCTTCCCGCATGCCTTGACATTTTCACAAGTGTCCCTATTCTGCGGGTATGCCTCTGCAGGCAAGCGACGCTCGCCGTCTCCTACGCAGGCTCTTGGAAGAAGGAATCTTCGTCGTGTCGCCGCATGCCCGCATCGAGATGGCGAAGGATGCCATGACCGATGTCGACGTCGTAAACGTGCTGCGCGGTGGTGCAGTTCAGGCGGCTGAGTGGGAGAACGCCTCGTGGAGGTATCGGGTATCGACGCAGAGAATGACGGTCGTCGCTGCGTTCGAGCCTGACGTCGAGGGACCACCCGACGACGACGAGGACGTGAGCGAGATGGAGCTCATCGTGGTGACGGCTTGGAGGCAACGATGATGAAGAGGTGCAAGGAGTGCTCGAGCGAGATGGTGATTTCGCGCGAAGCGTACCGGTACAACGAATCTGGGCTCCCCAATGTCGTCCTCAAAGATGTTGAGATTCGACGATGCCCCAACTGCGGAACGCAGGAGGTTCCGCTTCCTCGTGTGGCGGAGCTTCACCGTGCCATTGCCGTGGTACTGGTGCACAAAGCCGCTCGGTTTCTCGGGGCCGAGGTCCGCTACCTTCGGAAGTACATGGGCTGGTCCGGCGTGGACTTCGCGTCCCACATGGGCGTGAATCCCGAAACGGTCTCGCGGTGGGAGAACGACAAGGAGGTAATCAGCTCCCAGTCCGACCGACTTCTCCGGCTCATCGTGGTTCGCGGTTGGCCGGTCGAGGACTACTCGGTCGACGACCTCACGAAGATCGACGACCGCAAGGACCCTCCACCGGTGGAGGTCGAGCTTCGAGTCCGCGACCGACGCTGGCAATCCGCTGCGTAGCCCGGATGATTCATGCGGCGCTCATTCCTTCCTCCGGGCCGGCGGTTGGGGAGCAGCGACGACCTTCACGCCGCTTGCGAGCATCTTGGCAGTGACCGCCTTGTAGACTTCGTCGTCCTCGATGATCAGTCCCACGGAGGTCTCCTCGTTCAGGATCACGAAGGCGCCGGGCCGCCCGAGGGCAACGAGCCGCCACGCGGGCTGCGTACCGTCCCAGAGATACGTGTACTGGTGTAGCTCGTCTTCGTCCATGGTCGCTCTCCGAGCGTCGCCAGCCCACCCCTGCGGGGCAGCACCTCAAACACCCTTGCCGTGGCGAGTGAACCAGGCGATCAGCATGTCGACCAGGGCGCGGGTCTTGGGAACGAGCACGCCGCCCGGCGGGTAGACCGCGAAGATGTCGAGCCCCGGCGGCGTCCAGGCGGAGAGCACCGGTACGAGCTGCTTCTTCGAGAGGTACGGCCCCACGAAGTAGGCCGGTGAGCGGATGATGCCGACGCCGGCCACCGCGGCGCGGGCGGCGAGCTCGAAGCTGGTGACGGTGAGACGCGCCTGCACGGGGACGCGACGCGTGCGCCCGTTCGCCACGAAGGGCCACTCCATCTGCTCGCTCTTGGGGACGATCACCAGGCTGTGGCTCGCGAGATCGTCCGGCCGCTGCGGCGCGCCGTGTTGCGCCAGGTATGCCGGGCTCGCGTAGTAGCCGCAGGTGCTCGAGCCCAGGCGCCGCGCGATGAGCGAGGACTCCTCCAGCGGACCGGTGCGAATCGCGAGATCGAAGCCCTCGCGCGCCAGATCGATGCGGCGCACGGAGGTGTCGAGGTCGACGGTCACGTCGCGATAGCGCGCCAGGTAGCGGGCCACCACGGTCTCCAGCAGCGTGCCCGCGAGGGCCGCCGACGCCGTCACCCGGAGCACGCCGCTCGGACGCGCCTTGGCCGCCGCCACTGCGTCTTCCGCGTCGCGCACGGTGGCGAGGGCCCGGCGCGCGTGGTCGAGATAGGCCTGGCCCTCGTCGGTGAGGCGGAGGGCGCGCGTGGTGCGCACCATCAACGTCACGCCGAGGCGCTGCTCGAGCCGCTGCACGCGTTCGCTCAGGGTGGCCTTCCGCGCCTTGAGCTTGTGCGCAGCGGCGGTGAACCCCTGCGCGTCGGCCACGGCGACGAAGGCGGCGAGCTCGCCCAGGCTCTGCTCCAATTGGTACGCCATCCGGGCCAGTGTAGTACCCGAACGGCCCATTGCAACGGCGGTAGTCGGAGCCCCATAGTAGGGCGCATGACGACCGACGTTCCCGCCCTGTTCGAGCCACTCCGCGCCGGCGAGCTGATGCTCCCCAACCGCATCGTGATGGCGCCGCTCACCCGCTGCCGCGCCACCGGCGATCGCGTGCCCAACGCGCTCATGCGCGACTACTACGTGCAACGCGCATCGGCGGGGCTCATTCTGACGGAGGCCACGTCGGTGATGCCGCAGGGTGTGGGCTATCCCGATACCCCGGGCATCTGGTCCGAAGAACAAGTCGAGGGCTGGCGCGCCATCACGAGCGCCGTGCACGCCGCCGGCGGCCGCATCTTGCTTCAGCTCTGGCACGTGGGCCGCATCTCGCACCCGACCTACCTGGGTGGCGAGCTCCCGGTCTCGTCGAGCGCGGTGGCTCCGAAGGGGCATGTGAGCCTGATTCGCCCGAAGACCGCATACGTCACGCCGCGGGCTCTCCGGCGCGACGAGATTCCCGGCGTCGTTGCGGCCTTCCGCCTCGGCGCCGAGAACGCGCAGCGGGCCGGCTTCGACGGCGTGGAGATTCACGGGGCCAACGGCTACCTGCTCGATCAGTTCCTGCAAGACAGCGTGAACCGCCGGGACGACGACTACGGCGGCGCGCTCGAGAACCGCGCGCGCCTCCATCTCGAGATCACCGACGCGTGCGTCTCGGTGTGGGGCGCGGGCCGCGTGGGCATGCACCTGGCGCCGCTCGGCGACGTGGCCGACGTGGGCGACAGCGATCTGGTGGGCACGTTCTCGTATCTGGCGCGGGAGCTGGGCAAGCGCAGGCTCGCCTTCCTCTGCGCGCGGGCGAAGGAAGGCCCGGAGTGGATCGTTGCGCGCTTGAAGCGGGAGTTCGACGGCGTGGTCATCGCCAACGAGGGCTTCACCCGCGAAACCGCGGAAGCCGCCATTGCCCGAGGCGACGCATCGGCGGTGGCCTTCGGCCGGCTCATCATCGCCAATCCCGACCTCGTGGAACGCTTCCGGACCCACGCCCCCCTGAACGAAGCGCGGCCCGATTCGTTCTACACCCACGAAGCTGCAGGCTACACCGACTACCCGTCGCTCTGAGCTTCCTCGACGAAGTACGTCTGCTTGTGGCCCCGCGCTTCGAAGGTTGCCAGGGCCGCCAGCGCTTCCGAGCGCGATGTGTACCTCGCCATCTCGTAGCGCACGCCGTTGTCATCTTGTCGGCGCAGGCAGAATGATTCGCTCTGGGGCTCCTTCATGGCCGTCTCGTAGGAGACGCTAGGGTCGAGCCGCGGCGGCGACAAGCGCCCGATTGCCCCACCCACTTGCACAATCCTTCCAAGTTTGGCCGCATTGGGCATCTGCGAGCTTGCGCGAGTGCGCGCCGTGCGCTGAGCTTACGCGCATGGAACCGCTGCGCGAGCTGAGCAAGTTGATGGCACGCCATGCGCCGCCCACGCCGCGGGGTGGCTGGACGAACGCTGCGCTCGGACTGCGCTTCGGCACCCAAAGCGTGCTCCAGGATCCGACACCGCGGGTATACGATCCCGTGTTCGCGCTGGTGGTTCAGGGCGAGAAGCGCCTGGTCCTCGGCGACAAGACGTTCACCTGCGGCAAGGGTACGTTC
>JABFRG010000727.1 GCA_013141295.1 Polyangiaceae bacterium | reverse complement strand
CGCCCGTGCCGAGCGAGGCGACCGCAAGCCCGCACCCCACGCCCGCGCGGAGCGAGGCGACCGCAAGCCCGCACCCCACGCCCGCGCGGAGCGAGGCGACCGCAAGCCCGCACCCCACGCCCGCGCGGAGCGAGGCGACCGCAAGCCCGCACCCGCACGGCCCCCGCAGAAGCAGCGGCCGCCCGGACGCGGAGGCCAGAAGCCGAGCAAGTCCGAAGCCCACGACGACGGTCGCAGCGGCAAGGTTCGCACCCGCCGCTGACCGTCAGAGCTTCTCCGGCAGCTTCCAATCGTTCGTGAAGAGGCCGCCCGCCAGGATCGACGCCGACCCCAGGAGGGTCTGCCCCTTGGCGGGCGCGATCTTCGCGTCGTACACCAGGAAATCCGGCGAAAGATCGGGGATCGAGAGGCCCCGCCAGATGCCTTCGGCATCCAGACCGGTGACCACCACCACGTAGCGACCCGGCCTTCGCGGATGGGGATAGATGTAGCTTGCACCTACGCCCGGGCCCGCGAACCGCTTGCCACCGAGCACCAGCGCGCGGGTGGCGTCCGGACCTCCGGCGGCCTCGATGCGCATCGGAAGATCGGCCTCGAGCTCGCGCAGCACCCGGTTGGACGCCGACGTGCCCACCAGGAAGAGCGAACGGTCGGCCTTCAGATCTCCGCCCGACGCGTAGAGCTCGCGGTCGCTGATCACCGGGTACTGCACGGTCGTGCCGTAGCGCATGGTGGCAAAACCGCGCGCCACGTCCTCGCTCACGCGCGCGAGCTCCGGCGACTCGGTCCCGTAGACGAACAGGATCGGGGAGTGGAACACGTCACGAATGGGGCCGGTGACGCCGCCGCGCTTGGCGAGGCCGGTCACTGGTCGCGGCCCCTTGGCCCACCCGGCGGTCTCCTTGTGCATCAGCAGCGGCTCGCCGCGCGCGAAGGTGAGCTCGGCGCCGTCGATCTTCACCTTGATCTCGGGCAGGTCCATGGGGTCGAGGGCGAGCTCGCGAACCCCCTCGGCGTGGATGCGCACCTCTCCCGTCGCTCCCGAGGCGCGAGCCTCGCCGTTTACGATGCGCGCGTCGACCTCGCCCCAGGAGCCGGGCGCCAAGAGCTCGCGCACCTCCACGAAGCCACTGTGACCGTAGCGGGGGCGCGTGGTGCGGAAGTGCACGCGCGTCTCGCGATCACGGTGCTTGTGCATCATGAGCCAGCGCGCGCCTTTGAGATCCTCGTAGGTGGTCTGCCACACATTGTGGCCGAGGTCCGGATGCTCGTGCTTCACCGAGTACTGGAGCTTCTCGTAGCGATCGATGAGCACGCCGCTGTTGGCTTCCGGCAGGTCCTTGGTGCCGTGCACGATGTAGAGCGGGATGTGCGCCCCGTTCACCGCCCACTCCACGTTGGAGCGCTCCTCCGCGAAGAACCGCTCCCAGGGCCGGAGCGGCTTGCCCATGACGTCGCCGCGGATGAAGTAGCTGTGGTAGCCGCACAAGGGGGCAGCCGCTGCGAAGGTGTCGGGGTGGCGGAAGGCGAGCGCCGCGGTGCCGATGCCGCCCATGGAGGGGCCGGTGATGGTGATGCGCTGCGGGTCCACCGGGTAGGTGGCTTTGGCCCACTCCACGAGCCCCATGACGTCTTCCTCGCCGAGGCCGCGGTAGAACGCATTCCCGTGGCCGGCCGGCGTGAGCACGAAGGCGGAGAGCGGCTGAAGCCCGTCGAGATGACGATCCTCCCACTCCTGATCGCGCTTGTCGTCGTCGCCGCCGAAGAACCAGCGCAGCATCGCCAACGGTTTGCCGTTGAGGCCGTGGAGCGCGACGATGAGCGGGTAGCGCTGGGCGGCGTTGGGCCGGTACCCGGGCGGCACGTAGAACCCGAACTCCGCCAGATGCCCATCGGCGGCGGCGACGTAGGCGCGGCGCATGGGGCCGGTGCGCGTCTCGAACGGGTCCTGACCGCCATCGAGCGCGTCGCAGAGGGACACGAGCTCCTTCGCTTCGCGATCTTGCGACTCGAGATCGGCGTCGCCGCGTCCGGCGAGGTCCCGAAGGCGCTGCGCGAGGTGCGTGACGGTGGCGCGCGTGCCGTCCCGGAGGGTGAGCCCCGGCGGCGGCTTGTCCGTGAGACGCGCGAGCGTTGCGTCGGCGCGGGCCAGTGCGCGCCGCGTGGCGCTGTGCACCACCAGCGGCGAGCTCACTTTCTTGCTGCCGACCATGGTCTCGAGGGTGATGCCGACCTTGTCCTCGACGGCCGCCAGCGCGATGCCTTCGGTGCGCGGTAGGGTCATTCGAAGCTCGGCGCCCTCCGGCATGGCCCCCCCGAGCACGTCGAACGACGCGTCCCCGGCGACGAGACGGCTGCGCACCTCGATGGGCCTTCCGATGGGCATGCCGTCGTCGAACCACACGCGGAGCTTGGGCGTATAGCCGGCCCCGTCGAGGCCGCGATCGAGCCGCACCTGGACCAGCTTGCCCAGGAGCTCGTCGGCGATGGCGTCGGTCGCACCGGGCAGCACGCCCACCACGCGGGCGGCCGGCTCGAAGGAAGCGTTCAAGAGCCGAGCGCGAAACGACCAGCCGCCGTCCTTCTGATGGAGCTTGACCACCAGCTTGTGGCGCCCTTCGGAGAGGTCGAGCCAGACCAGCTCGTCGTCGTCGCGAAACGCGTGGCCGCCGTCACGGGTGAAGAGCACCTTGTCGTCGAGGCTCACACGCACGCCGTCGTCGGCCGAGAGGAGGAGCCCGTAGCGCCCGCCCCGCTGCACCTCCAGGTCCATCGCCGCGTAGGCGATCTGGTCGCCGTCGGTGGTGTCGAGCTGCTTCGCGAGATCGAAGGTGCCGACGGCCCCGATGGCGGTCCAGCTGGTGGGCTCGGGCCGCTTCTTGCGCAGCCGATTGCCGGCGGACTTGCCCCACGTCGCGGTCAGGCTCCGGTCGTCGCTTCCCAGACCCGGGGGCGGGGAGGCGAGCCCGTCGGAAGCCGCTTTGTACGGCCCGGCGACGAGCCACGCGCCGAGCCCGCCGCTGGCTCCCGCGCCCAGGCGAACGTCTGCGTAGCTGGTGCGGGCCGCGAGGAATCCCGCCGCCGCGAGGGCGCAAGTGAGACGCAGACCGGAACGCCGACCCGCGCCCATCGCCGTCAGGCGCCGATGCCCTGCGCGAGGGTGCGGGTGTCGTCCTTGAAGAGCACCTCGACCTTGCCGGCGTCGATGACGCGGAGGACCACGCCGTCGCCGAACTTCGAGTGCCGCAGGAGATCGCCCTCGTTGAAGCGCTCCGAGATGCGGTAGGGACGGAAGTCCTTGAGCGCCTTGCCGGCGATGGACTTCTCCCAGCTCTGGGTGCGCTCGCGCTCGGCCTGGGCGGCCCGCGTCTCCTTGGCGACCCGCGGCGTAGGCGAGCTACGGCCGGTTCCGCTGGCGGTGGGAGAGCTCTTCTCGCCCGGCATGCGCGGGCGGTAGTTGTGGTGCGAGTTGCAGGTGGAGCATTCCACGCGAACCGGCGTGGTGCCCACCATGGCGATGATCCGGTGGTTCAGGATCATTTTGCACTTGGTACAGTAACTATCGACTTCCCCACCGGTCTTCAGCGCTTTGCTCATGGCCCGCCCGATATACTCCAAAAGCTCCGAAGAGGGCGAGGGGGTACGTGCGCTCGGGCGGACGAACTTGCGTCCCGCCCGGGAAAGCTACGCGGCGAGGATTCGCGCGATGCCGTTGGCGGCGGCGCCCAGGAGCTCCGCCGGAATCTGCCCGCCCCGGTAGCAAAGGAGCACGTCCTGTCCGCCGGCTTGCACCGTGCGGACCGCCACCGCCTCGGCGAGATCGCCGGCGCGCGAAGGCAGCGCGTCGACGGTGCCTTCCTGAAGAAGCGGCGCGAAGGCGGCCAGCTCCTCGCAGAGCGGCCACGAGCCGGCGCCCGCCACCACGAGACCGCTGGTGTCGGCCACCACGATGGCGGCGAGGCCACCGCGACGACGCGTCTCCGAGAGCTGGTAGTGCAACGCCACCAGGGGGTCGTCGCTGCGGCGGAGTCGGCGGTCGGGGGCGGTCGTTTCGCTCATGAGACAAATTGTGTGCCCGGGCGCCCGATGGGGCCAACTTTGCGCGGTGATTCCACCCGGGCAGAGAGGAGTGCTAAGGAGATGTGCATGTTCGCGAAGCGACGAGAGACCGCGCTGGACCGCATGGCTGCCCGAGCGAAGGACGCCATCGCGCTCTTCCCCGCGGCCCCCACCTTCATTCGCAACAACGACGTGGAGCACGAGTACCGGCAGGACTCGGACTTCCACTATCTGGTGGGCTACGACGAGCCCGCGAGCGTTGCCATCCTCGACGGCAAGAGCCGCGAGCTCACGATGTTCGTGCGACCGCGCGACCCCGAGCGCGAGGTGTGGGACGGCCCGCGCGCCGGCGTCGACGGCGCCAAGGCGACCTTCGGCGCGCACCACGCGTTCCCCATCGCCGAGCTGACCGAGAAGCTCCCGAAGATCCTCGCGAACCACCGCACGCTCTACTACCGGCTGGGGCGCGACCGCGCCTTCGACGAGAAGCTCTTCGACGCCCTCGATCGCACCCGCGCCATGGCGCGCACCGGCGCCTACTGGCCTACCGAGATCGTCGACCCAGCAGTGCTGGTGCACGAGATGCGGCTCCGCAAGGGGCCGGACGAAGTGGAGCTGATGCGCAAAGCAGCGGCCATCACGCATCAAGCGCACGCGCTCGCCATGGGTCACGCGCGCCCCGGCATGCACGAGTACGAGATCGAAGCGGTGCTGCTCAATACCTTCCGCAAGTGGGGCTCCGAGCGGCCCGCCTACGGGTCGATCGTGGGCTCCGGCCCCAACGCCACGGTTCTTCACTATCGCCAGAACGATCGGAAGATGGAGGACGGCGATCTGCTGCTCATCGATGCCGGCTGCGAATACGGGTATTATGCAAGCGACGTGACCCGCACATTTCCGGTGAACGGCACGTTCTCCAAGCCGCAGCAGGCGATCTACGAGCTGGTGCTGGAGGCGCAGCTGGCGGGCATCGAGGCGTGCCGTCCGGGCTCGACGCTCGACGCCGTCCACCGCCGCTGCGTGGAAGTGCTGACGCGGGGGCTGGTCCGGCTCGGCATTCTCTCGGGCGATCCCGAGAAGGCCATCGCCGAGGAGACCTTCAAGCCCTTCTACATGCACCGCACCAGTCACTGGCTGGGGATGGACGTGCACGATGTGGGCGGCTACTTCGAGGATTCGCTGCCCCGGCCGCTGTCGGCGGGCATGGTGCTCACGGTGGAGCCGGGCATCTACATCGCCGCCGGCCGCACCGACGTTCCTGCCGAGTACCGAGGCATCGGGGTGCGCATCGAGGACGACATTCTCGTGACCGCTACGGGCCACGAGAACCTCACCGGCGCGATTCCCAAGACGGTGGACGAGCTGCGCGCAGCCTGCGTCCGCTGAGCAGCCATCACGG